>JAKATS010000365.1 GCA_021818645.1 Acidobacteriota bacterium
CCCGCTCCAGAAACCGCGCGACCTGCTCTACGATCGCGGCATTGCCCAGCATGCCGATTTTCATGATGAGCGGCGGGAAGTCATCGGCCAGGCAATTCAACTGGTCCTGAAACAGTTTTGCATCCAGCACGGAAATTCCGCGTACTTCGCGGCTGTTCTGCACCGTGATCGCGGTGACCGCCGCGCGGCCGTAACAGCCGAGCGCGGCCAGGGTTTTTAAATCCGCAGCCAGACCGGCGCCACCTCCGGGATCAAGGCCGGCAATGATCAAAACATGGGGCGGAGGGGTGGGAGGGGGCATGGTAAAACAGCATTTATGTTATGACGAAGCGGGAAAAAATAAATATAAATTTTCAACCCGACCTCCGGAAAGATCGCCCAAGGCAGCGGAAGCTGAATTTCTTTTGACCGGCGTACATGGTAGAATGCCGCGCAGTCGGGCTTGCGAGGAGACCAGCCTATGGCTGAAACAATGCAACCTTTATCCATTGGAGAATTGCTGGACCGCGCCATCCAGCTTTACCGCAAACACTTCGGATTGTTTAGCGGCATTGCGGCCTGGCCTTTCGGCTGTGTTCTGGCGCTGCAGATCCTCTCGGCTTTTTATATGGCCGCCCCGATCGCGACCGCGCCGGTTTCGGTCAATTCCGCGGCAACCATGCCGTCCACCACGGCGGTGGGGTATGCATTAGGAATTGCCGGATTGAATTTTTTGATTGCCATTATGACGATATTCGCCACCGCTTATGTGAACGGCGGCACCATTGTTGCGGTCTCCAGCTTCCTGCGTGAACAACCTTTTACCGTCAGCCAAACCTGGCCCAGCCTCAAAGGCTCCCTCTGGAGAATCATGCGGACGGCATTTCTGGCGGGTCTTTATGCGTTTATACCCGTAATCTGCCTGGGTATCGTCATATTACTGTCACCTCCTCTTACCGTCATAGGAAGATTATTTTTTATAGTCCTGTTCCTTTTAACTATCGTGCTGGCAATCTGGATTTATTTACGCTACGCGATGGGGGTTCCGGCCACAGTCATAGAAAAGGTGAATGCGCGCGAGTCGCTGCGGCGCAGCGCGCGATTAAGCGAGGGGTTTCGCGGCCGAATCTTTTTGGCCTATTTGCTCATCGTCGTTCTGGAATTGATTTTTTATGCCGTAGCAGCGGGCCTCGGCGCAATTTTGGGAGTTTTCCATCCAGGCAACGCGATGCTGTTAGGCCGGATCATGCCTTTTGTCAGTTATGGCATCAATGTGCTGGTCCTGCCCTTCGCTTCCATCCCCATCGCCCTGATTTATTTCGACCTGCGGGTGCGCAAAGAGGGCTGGGATCTGGAATTGCTGCTGGATAAAAAAACTGAAGGACATGCCACGGCCTAAAAAACACCCGGCCGGATTGTGCCGGCTGCTGCTGGTGCCCGGGGCCGGAACGGGGCTTTTATTCGCAACGTTTTCCATGCCCGTTATCGGGCATAAGCAATACCTGCACCAGCTTCAATCCTGGAAAAAAGAGCTGCGGGAGTTGAAAACTCCGGCCCAGGCGCAAGCCTGGCTGCAGCAGGTGCCGCGCTTCGACCGGGTGCAAACCTCGGGAAAAATCATTCATGTTCCGCTGAACTGGCTGCGCAACGGTTTACGGCTGGCGGCTCAAGGCGATCTTCCGCTGGCTGCCGTCAAGCAAAAATACCTGCGCCGGCTGGAAGCGCAAACCCGGCAATGGCCGCTCGCGGCCAAAACCGCAAATGCGCAATCCACCCAGGCACACATGGATGCCTGGCAATTAGCTCTGGCCCGCAGGATTCTCGCCCGGCCGGAATTTTCCGCCGTGCATGGCCCGGATGCATGGGACCAATTCAAGCATTGGCTGGAATTGAAGCTGGCGCAATTGGCAGCCCAATTTTTCAAAGTTCACATTGCATTTGGCCCGGGCGGAAGCTTTACGTTTTACGGGCTGCTTTTACTTACTGCCCTGGGCACGGCCGCGTGGGGATGTCTGCGGCTGGTCCGCGGCTGGCGGCAGCGACGGCGGATTACTCCGGACCCGATTCTGGCTCAGCCCAGGGCCGCATCGGTTTGGGCCGCGGCGCAAAGGGCCAGAAATGATGGCGATACACTGGCCGCCTGGGAGCTGGCCTATCTGGCGGGCAGGGAATATTGCGCTCGCCAGGGCTGGTGGCAATTCAACCCCGCGGCCACACCCCGGGAATTCATTGCCAGCCTGCCCGGCGCATGTTCCGGCCGGCCACTGATGCGGACCCTGGCAGAGGGGATCGAGCAGGTGCGCTATGCAGGAGCCGGCGAGGAAGCACTCAAGCCGCTGGAGATTGGCAGCCTGATGCATGAGCTGGAGGTCCTGGGATGCCGTTAAATGCAGCGTCCACTGCCGCCGACCGCACATATTTCAAAATCCTGGCTGGTGTACTGCTCCTGATGCTCGTTACCGCATTGTTCTGGATGCCGCCCCAGGATCATCCGGTCGCATTTCCCGGCAGTCGTTCTATCGTTTCGGGCGGAGCTAAAGCCGCTTATGAACTACTGGGAAAAAGCGGATACCGAATCTCCCGCTGGCGGCAGTCTCCGCTAAAACTGCCGAGCGGGCATGATAAGACCCTCATTCTGGCCAATCCGATTCTCGCAGCCGGCGCGAAACCGCCCGAGCGCGATGCGATTATGCGTTTTGCCCGCAGCGGGGGACGCGTGCTGGTCACCGGCGGGGCGGCTACATTTCTGTTACCCCAGAATTGGGGAACATCCATATCTCCGCTGGACGGGAGCTGGCAAAAATACCCCGCCTTATTCCCGGGGAAAATAACCGCCCATGCAGCCCATATCGTCATGCGCGCCCGGGTGAACTGGAATGAATATGACCCCAACATGATCCCGCTTTATGGCAGGAAAGATCGCGCCGTAGCGGAGTATGAGCCGGTGGGCGCCGGCGCCATCATTGTCTGGGGTGGTTCCACGCCCCTGACCAATGCCGGGTTGCTGCAGTCAGGGAACCTGCAATTCTTTTTTGATTGCATTGGCCGGAGTCCGCGCACGGTCCTGTGGGATGAATATTTTCATGGCCGCCGCCGCAGCCTACTACCATACCTTGGCAGTGGAGGCCTGCCCTGGGGATTGATCCCCCTGGGGCTACTATTCCTGGCCGCATTGTGGACCTATGGCCGGCGAGCGGGACCGCTGCAGCGAGAAAGCCAGGATGACCGCTACTCCCCGCTGGAATTTCTGACCGGGGTTGCCGGAATGTACGAACGGGCAGGGGCATTTGACGTGGCGCTGGCGATTGCACGCGAGGAGTGGCCCGAACCGGCATCGGCCCCGGCCGCATTCACTCAGGCGCCATCAGACCATGCAGCGCTGCCTTCCAGCGCACGCCGCAATCGGCGGATGCAAAAGGCCGCGCTAGCCGAGTTCCTGCGCCGGCATGCCGCGAGGAAATCCTCACCCCGCGGTATCGTAAAATAGCAAAGCCATGGCAACTTCCAGCGAGCTTGCCGCTGCAACCCAATCCGGCCTGCCACCCGTATTGGAACAATTACGCCGCGAGGCGGAGCGAGTCGTGGTGGGCCAGCGCGAGCTGATTGAAAAATGCTGCCTGGCCGTGCTCTGCGGCGGCCATGTGCTGCTGGAAGGCGCGCCGGGACTGGCGAAAACCCTGACAGTCAAAACCCTGGCGCATCTGCTGGGCTGGCAATATCAAAGAGTTCAAGGCACACCGGATTTATTGCCGGGGGACATTCTGGGCGGTTACCTGCTCACCGGCACGGGCGAATTTCGATTTCGCTCCGGACCGATCTTCACCGATCTACTGCTGGTGGACGAAATCAACCGCATGCCGCCACGCACCCAGGCGGCTTTGCTGGAAGCCATGCAGGAGCGCCAAGTTACCCTGGACCGGCAGGCACATGCCCTGCCTGCGAATTTTACCGTGATCGCCACCCAGAATCCGATTGAATACGAAGGCACTTATCCCCTGCCCGAAGCGCAGTTAGACCGCTTTTTGATTAAATTACCAGTGACTTATCCCGACCTGGAAGCCGAGCTGGCGATTCTGGCTAATCCCATGATCCATATGGGCGCCTTGAACTTAACTCCCCTGTCTCCGGATTGGCTGGCCCAGGGGCGGACCGCGCTGGAAGCGGTACGGGCCGAAGCTCCGGTGCGGGCATACGTGGCGGGAGTGGTGCGGCAGACCCGCGACTGGCCCCATCTACAATGGGGCGCCAGTCCACGGGCGGGAGTGGGATTACTGCAGATGGCCCGCGCTCTGGCCGCAGCCGATGGACGCAGCTTCACCTTACCGGACGATGTGAAAGCGGCCGCACCCATGATCCTGCGTCATCGCCTGCGGCTGCGACCGGAAGCGGAATTGGACGGCCAGACCGCGGATTCCGTGATTGCCGCGATCCTGGCCGCTGTCGCCATTCCTAAAGCAGAAAACTGATTTCATTTCTGAAGCGGGAAGCACTGATTTATGGCAACCGCCGGAATGGCCGACCCGATCATGTTGCCGCAACCAGCCGGGAGACAACCCTGGCATCCGGCAGCCATTTCCAGCCCGGCCTCTCCGCTCGCGCGCGGCGCCAGCCTGGCTTTTGGGAGGCGCTTTTTTATCTGCTCAGCCTGGCGCTGGCATTATGGCTGCCGGCATTGGCACGGCCTCAATTTAGTTTATGGGTGGGGGTGTATTGTGCCGTGATTCTGGGATTATGGATTTGGGACCTGTGCCGCTTGCCGGCCGTGAGCGACTGGAATATCGAGCGAAGCTGGAGTGCGCCGCCACATCTGGGCGGAGGCATGCAAGTGATCTGGCAGCTTGCTTGTAAAACCAGGCATGGATCATCGCGATGCACCATAGAGATGAGATGGCAAGATGACCTGCCCATGGCATTAACCGGAGCATCGGCAGACGAGCCATGGACACAAACCGCGGTATGGCCAGCGGGCCATCCGTCGAGGACGATTACTTCCGCCCGCACGCTGCATCCGTGCCAGCGAGGCGTACAAACCTGCGGCGACCTGTATTTGCAATTTCAAAGTACCTGGGGGCTAGCGGTACGGCGCGGCCGGGCGCGACTGACGCAATCCGTCATGGTATTGCCCGACCTGGAGGCAGCGCGCCATCAGGCGCTGCCGGCCATGCTGGATTTGCCCTTGGCGCGGGAAATGCGCCCGACCCGCACGCGTGCCCGGGGCCGGGAATTTGAAGCGCTGCGGCCATTTCGGGAAGGCGATGAATGGCGCGATCTCGACTGGCGCGCCACTGCCCGAGCCGGCCGCTGGATTGTGAAACAACGGCGAAGCGAACGCAATCAAATGGTATGGCTGGTGCTTGATTGCGGACGTTTATTACAGGCACGACCGTCGGGGACAAGCCTTCATTCCCTGCTGGATATCACCACCACGGCGGCGCTCAGCCTGGCCATGGCCGCCAGTTTCGGCGGAGATCAGGTCGGGTTACTGGCCTATGGACGAGAGATACAGATACTGCAACCTCCGGCCGCCGGCCAAGGCATGGCCGGGCAAGTACGGCGGATTCTGCCGGCGCTGGGCCAATTGCGCCAGGAAAGCAGTGAAGCCGATCACCGGCGCGCCGCGAGCTTGCTGCTGCGCCTGCAAAAACGCCGCGCCTTCATTGTCTGGTTAAGCGAGCTGCCGGAAACCGCGTTTGTGCCAGAACTGGCGGAAGCGGGCAGCTTATTGGCGCGCCGGCATCTGTTGCTTCTTACCTTGCCGGAGCCAACGGAGGTTGAAGCCCTGGCGGGACAACCCCCCAGACAGGCAAGGGATATGTATGTCATCACGGCGGCCCTGGAAATGCTGCAGCGCCGCCGCCGAGCGCTGGCGCGCCTGCGCGACCAAGGCGCGCAGGTACTGGAAATACCGGCTGCGCGAATCACGGCTGCGGTGGTCGAACGGTATATGCGGATCAAAGAGCGAGGCGATTTATAACGAGGCACGCAGGCGCGCCATCACTTTATTCTGCCCACAGGCCGTGAAAATACAGGATTTCCGCGCTGCCCAGCACGGCCGCGATGCTGAATTTCAGGATGACCGGCCAGGGCTGGGGTGAAATAAACGCTTCGATAATCCCGGCGAGAAACAGCATCGGCACAACTCCCAGCAACAGGCGGGTGCTTTCATAACCGGCGCGCGCCAGGGAGCGGCCGCGAGGCAACTGGCCGGGGAATAAAAATCCCTGCGCCAATCGCAACCCGGCGCCTCCCGCAATGCAGATAGCGGGCAACTCCAGCACGCCATGCGGGGCGACGAAACTCCAGAGCGCCAGACTGATGCCATGCTGGGCACAGGCCACGCCGATTACGCCCAGCAGCAGACCATTGAAGAACATCAGGTAAAAAGTTCCCACCCCGGCGCCGATGCCAAACGCATACGCCAAAAACGATACGGTCAGGTTATTCGTCATAATGCCGCTCGATGCTTCCGGAGAAACGGCCACGACTGAAGTGGTCCACATCCGGTGCCGGCGGATGGCGGCACGGACATTGGGCGGCGTCATGCTGCGAATGAAGCCGGAATTTTGCCGGGCGGCGACGGCGCCGACGATTGCGCCCAAAAGCAGCATGCCCGCGGCCAGCAGGATGCAGCCGCGGCAGGAACGAAAAACGCGGGGGTAGATATCCCGGTAAAACCGCCAGGGATCCCGTTTCCGAGCCGGCCGGCCGGCATACACCCAGGCATGGGCACCGGCCAGCAGCGCGTTGAGCGGGGCGGAGTACAATTCCGCATCCGGCTCCTGACGCAGGCGGGCCAGGTCGGCGGTTGCCTGACGGTATAAAACCGCTAATTCACGCAAATCAGCGGCGGACATGCGGCGCAGGCCATGATTTTGGGCTTGCTTTGTCAGTTCGCGCAAGCGCTCCCACTGGGGACGGTGTTTTTCCAGCCAGACAGCGGTCATCATGGAGTTTTCGCGGGCTTGCGGTTTAATATGGCACAGAACGGCAGGCTGGGAAAGCGGCGCTGCCAGCCTATCCATGTCTGAAAACGGAAACTATTCCATCGCCACTCCGGAGCAAATCCGGCTGGAATTTCCCCTGGCCGGACTGGGCAGCCGGTTTCTGGCTTTATTATTCGATACCACATTAAGCACCCTGGCCCTGATCTTGTTTTATTTTCTCGGAAGTGAAATGCAATGGCTGCGATTCCTGCACGGGCAACGGGCATGGATCGTGGCGGCAGAAATTTTGACCAGTTTTCTCATCGTGTGGGGATATTTCAGTTTTTTTGAAATTTACTGGCATGGACAGACACCGGGAAAACGGCTGCTGCATGTGCGGGTGCTCGATCAACATGGCCGGGCCGCGACCCCGGTGCAAATCCTGACCCGCAATCTGGTTCGCGCGGCTGATTTCTTCCCGGGCATATACGGCGTAGGCGTGATTTGCATGCTCAGCAATTCCCAGGCCCGGCGGCTGGGCGACTGGGCGGCGGGAACGGTGGTTGTGCACGAAAGCGAAAGAAAATTGCCGGAATGCAATCCCGCACCGCTCCCTCCGCCCGGAAACGCTGCCGCCATCCAACTGGCGGCACGGCAGCTCAGTGCCGCCGACCGGCAGCTTGTGGAACGATTTCTTTCGCGGCGTTCGGATCTGAACTTTACGGTTAAATATGCGCTGGCGGATAAAATCGCGCAGCAATTGTGCCAAAACCCGGAAATAGCCGCATCCCGCCCGGACTGGGAAGACCCCGAAGCCTGGCTGGAAGCCATCGCCCACGCGGCGCGCATGGGCACAGGAGTCAGCTAGATGGCCGCGGCGGCAAAGGCATCAGAATCCGGCTGGAGGCAGTTGGCCCATGCGCCGCTTTGGCAGGAAGCGGAAGCCGGCGCCGTGCTGCTGACGCCGCATGCCTATGCCGCACGGCGGCTGCGCCGGGCCTGGGGACAATATCAAGCCAGCCGGGGCAAACGCGTCTGGGAAATGCCGGCGATTTTGAGCTGGGATGAATGGCTGGAACGGTTATGGGACAAGCGCCGCGAGCACGGGGAAAACCCACCGGCAGATAATTTTCCCGCGCGGCTGAGCGGTTATGCCGCCCGCATTCTGTGGCGCGAGGCCATGGCCCGCAGCGACATCAAGACCCCGGGCATGGATGAATTGGCCGCCGGGGCCTGGAGACTTATCCACGATTACTGCCTGCGGCCAGAGCGGGGAGAAGGGTTTTCCGGCTGGGCAAGGCTGGCCGAGACATTTGATCCAGCCGGGGAAAGCCAGGTATTTTTCAAAGCCGCCCGGTATTACGAAAAACAACTGCAGGAATTGGGCGCCTGCGATGATGCACAATTCGCAGGTGAAGTGGAAACCCGGCTGCAGCAGGGCATACCGCAATTGCCCGGCCGGGTGGTGCTGCTGCATTTTGATGAAATCACACCGCGCCAGCAGTGGTTCTTGCAGCGCCTGCGGCGCGCGGGGTGTGAAAGCCGGTTTTGGTCGCCGGAAACTACCGGGAACGTGAGCCGAACCGCGGCCGAGCATCCCGAAGCCGAAGCATGGCAAGCCGCAGCCTGGGCGCGGGATATGCTGGCCCGAAATCCGGCGGCGGAGCTGGCGATCACAACTCCCGACCCAGAGGCTTACCGATCCTTATTCATGGAAGCGCTGAGCGGCGAGCTGGCGCCGGAGCAATGGCTGACGCCGGCGGAAGTCCGGCAGCGCCCGTTTGCTTTGGCCCAGCCTCTTCCGTTGAGCCATTACGAAATGATCCAGGCTGGCCTGTGCGGCTTGCGATATCTGCAAACGGAGATCTCTTTTTCCGATATCAGCCGTGGCTTGCGTTCTCCCTATCTGGGAAGCGAGGAGGAAATGCGCGGCCGGCACAAGCTGGAACGGCGGCTGCGGGAAGAGACGGCGGAGTTGCGGCGAGGCGACTGGCAGGCGCTGGCGCTGGGCAGCCAGCAGCGGGCCGGACTTTGTTTAGGCTGGGGCCGGCGCTTGCGGCAATTAGCGGAACTCGATACCCGGCCGGCCGCGCCCAGCCGCTGGCGCGAGCGGCTGCACACCGCGCTGGACATTCTGGGCTGGCCGGGAACCCGCGGCCTGAACAGCGATGAATACCAAACCACCGAAGCCTGGGGTCAATTACTGGCGGAATTGAATCATCTGGATCGCGTGACCCGGCCCTGGAGCTTAGAGCAGGCCATCCGAGCCGTGGAAGAGATGACGGCTGAAACCTTATTCCAGCCCGCGGCGCCGGCGGGCGGAGTCCAGATTTTATCCGCAGGACAGTTGGCGGGATGTTATTTCGATGGGATTTACGGGGTGGGCTGGCACGATCAGGCCTGGCCGCCGCCGGCCCAGCCGCACCCGCTGCTGCCCTTCAAACTGCAGCAGGAATTCGGGCTGCCGCGCGCCACCCCGCAAAGCGCCCAGCAGTCCGGCGCCGCGACTCTGCGCAGGATTTACCGCAGCGCCGGCGAGGTGGCGATGAGCTACCCGCGCCAGCAGGATGATACTCCGCGGGGCCCCTGTCCGGGACTGCCGGAAGAAATTTACAGAGAGAGCCATAGCGTCAATGACTGGCGCCGGCAAATGCCGGAAACGGAGCTGGAACCCATTCCGGAACAGGCCGCGCCGGCGCAGACGGGAAAACTTTACTCCGGCGGCGCAAACCTGTTGCAGGCGCAGGCGAAATGTTCGTTTCGCGCCCTGGCCTTACACCGGCTGGGCGCGGAGGAATGGCAGACCCCCGATCTGGGTTGGGATGCGATGCGCCAGGGCAGCCTGGCGCATGCGGCGCTGCAAATTCTTTGGGGCGATTTACTGAAGAGTTCGGATGAACTCAAGCGCCATATCGCCGCGGGCGATCTGCCGACATTGATTGATCAGGCATTGATGGAAGGGCGGAAAAAAATGTTCCTGCCGCCGCACCCATTGGTGCAGGCGCTGGCCGATTTGGAAGTGGAGCGCTGGCAGCAGCAACTGGCTCGCTGGCTCGAAGAGGTAGAAGCCCAACGGGCGGATTTCACGGTTGTACAAACCGAAGCTGCCATGAGGGTGAAGATCGCCGGCCTGGAAATCAAACTGCGGCTCGACCGCGTAGATGAGTTACCCGACGGGCGGCGCATGATTGTGGACTACAAAACCGGCAGCGAGATTCGGCTGGCGGAATGGCTGGAATCACGCCCGGATGAACCCCAACTGCCCTTGTATGCCGCGTTCAGTCCGACCCAGCCCGATGGATTGGCATTCGCCCTGATCCGGCCGGACATCCATAAGTTTTCAGGAGTGAGTCCCGGCAGCGGATGGCCGGATGGGGTTGAGCCTCATATCAAAACCGGCCGCAATTATCTCGAATTGGATGATTCAAGCTGGCCGCAGCAGATCGCCAAATGGAATGCCGTCTTCAGGCGGCTGGCGCAGGAATTTCTGGAAGGCCGGGGAGAGATCAATCCCAAAGATAAAAAAGACACCTGCGACGATTGTCATCTTCATATGCTCTGCCGCATTCGGGAGATTGGATACGAAAGGCAAAACGACCTGGACGATGCGGAAAGCATGGAAGCCGAGGCATAGAACGCGTTGATGGATGAAGCCGACAAACCGACGAGTCCGGACCGCGAGGCCATTGCCCAAGCGTCCGCCGCGGCGCCGGCGCCGGCGCGCACGCCGGCAGAGCTGCCGGAAGATCATAAAATCCGGCGGCGGCTGGCGACCGACGATCGCCACTCCTATCTGGTGGAGGCATCGGCGGGATCGGGGAAAACCGAACTGCTGCTGCAGCGGTATTTACACCTGCTGGCCAGGGTTGAAGATCCACGCGCGGTGCTGGCCATTACGTTTAC
>JAKATS010000297.1 GCA_021818645.1 Acidobacteriota bacterium
TGGGTGGCACGCGCCGCATTCCGATTGATGTGCGTCTGGTGGCGGCCACCAACCGCGACCTGCAGGTCGCGGTGGCGCAGGGCTCGTTCCGCAAAGATCTGTTTTTCCGGCTGAATGTGGTCAATATCAAGCTTCCCACCTTGCGGGAACGGGTCAGCGACATTCCCCTCCTGGTGGATCATTTCCTGGAAAAGTACGCTTCGCCAGGCCAGCCTCCTAAAAGATTCGATGCCCAGGCGATGGCGCAAATCATGCGCTATAGCTGGCCGGGCAATGTGCGCGAACTGGAAAATTGTGTCGAGCGGGCGGTGGCGCTTAGCTCAGGCCCCGAAATGCAGTTGGGCGATCTGCCTTCGCCGCTGCGGGAATGGAATGCCTCCATGCCGATCTCAGGCAGCGGTATTCATGGCATCCGCAGCCTGGCGGTGATCGAAAAAGAAGCCATCCAGCATGCCATGGGGGTGGTGAAGGGCGACAAGCTGCTGGCCGCGAAACTGCTCGGCATCGGCAAGACCACGCTCTACCGCAAGCTCAAGGAATACGCCCACCTGTCATCCATGCCGCCCTTCCCGCAATCACCCCTGGCCTCGCCTCTGGAACCCCAGTCGGCGCCCTTGGCCCATGCGCGATCCGCGGGCTTGAGCAATCGTTAAGCTGACGGGGAAATGTTCTGGAGGTGTTATGAGACCTGATCCGGTATTATGTTTAACCCCAAGCACCGAGCTGGCGGCGCAGGTAAGGCGCGCCCTTGCGCCGCTGGGCTGCGGGCTCGAGATCATGCCCGTAATACCCGGCGGGAACGCCGCCAACACCATGCCGGCTGTGCCGGAGCAGCCCTGGGCGGTTATTCTGCTGGATCCGGCGGCATTGCCGGCCCATTGGGAAGACGAAATCAGCCGTGCCCCTGATCCGGGATCCCAGGCTCACCCGGAACCACTCATCCTGTCCGGCTGGGTTCAATGCTGGCGCCAGTGGCTGGCCCAGCCTTCCTCTCCCATACCGGTCTGGCTGGGGCGGGAACGCGTTCCGCCGCAAGGCATCGCCCGGTTGGGCATCGTGGATACCGTGCGGACCGATACTGGTTTGGGGCAGTTGGCTTTTGTGGTGCGCCAGCAGATGGCGGCCAGCCATTGGCGCCGGCTGAGCCGGCGGCGCGATCTGGAAATCCAGCCCCGGCTGCGCCATATTTCCCTGCGCCATGAGTTGTACAATCCGCTGGCTTCTATTTTGGGCAATGCCGAGCTGGCTCTGCAAACCCGTGGCCGCATGGCGCCCGAGTTGCGCCTGCGGATTGAGCGCATTGCCAGTTCGGCCGCCCGCATGCGCGATTTGCTGCAAAGTCCACAGGGCGCCCAGCCCGGCCCGGCGCTCTAAACCTGATTTGAAAGATTGAAAACGCCCCGCGGGGGCCGCGCCAGGCATGCGCGCTTTGCCCTTTGGGTTCTCCGCAATGGGCAGTTTTTCTATGATTCTTGTCAATGAATTCTTGCCTGCTAACGGTCGGAAAGCTTTACTTCTGGATTTAGCTTTGCCCGGGTCTCAACTTTAGAAAAACTGCCTTGACCACCCGGAACAGGCGGGAATACGCTGATACCGTTTTGTGGCAAAGTGTTCCCCCCCGCCCCGCCGGCATGCGCCGGACGAAAGCGGGAGGGAATCAATGCGGCACACCTCTCCGCTAGAGCTTACGCTCAAACGGATGCAGAGGTTACCGAGTGAATCAGCTCTCAGTCGAGTCTGTGGAGGCAAGCTTTATGAATTCAGTGCGCAGGGTTGTAGCATGGATGGTTCTGCTGGCCTGGTGTGGGCTGGCGGCCGGGGTGGGCCTGCTGGGGCAGTCCACGACAACCGATCAGATCTCCGGTCAGGTGACCGATGTCAGCGGCGGAGCCATTGCCGGCGCCCGGGTTACGATCCGGCAAACCGCAACCGGATTGACCCGCTCCACCATGACCGGATCTCATGGCAATTACCGGCTGCTCAATCTGCCGGTGGGTCCATATCTGCTTACGGTGCATGCCCCGGGGTTCAAAACGTATGTCCAGAAGGGCATCGTGCTGCAGGTCAGCATTAATCCCGTAATCAATGCCCAGCTGCAAGTTGGCGCGGTAAGCCAGACCGTGCAGGTCACGGCCAACAGTGCCATGGTCGAAACCCATAATGCCTCTGTGAATCAGGTAATCAGCCGGCGCCGGATTCTGGCGCTGCCGCTCAATGGCCGCAATGCCGCCGACCTGGTTCTTCTGGCTGGCGCCGCGGTCGCCACCAGCGCCTATGGCGACACCAACAGCAGCAAAAACTTCAATGAAGAATCGGTGACGATTTCGGTCGCTGGCGGCCAGGATAACACCACCAATTACATGCTCGATGGCGCCGACAATAATGACGCCTTCACCAACGTCAACCTGCCCTTTCCTTTTCCCGATGCGCTGCAGGAATTCAGCGTTCAGACCAGCGATCTTTCCGCCCAGTACGGCGTCCATCCCGGCGGCGTTGTCAACGTGGTCACCAAATCCGGAACCAATCAGTTCCATGGCGACCTGTTTGAATTTGTCCGCAACTATAAATTCAACGCCGCGCAGACCGTCATTAATTACCAGGGTTCGCCCAGCGATTTCAAAAAACCCACGGATTCACTGAAAAGGAATCAATTCGGCGGCACCATCGGCGGCCCCATCATCCACAATAAACTCTTCTTCTTCGGCGGCTATCAGGGCACTATTAATCGTCAGTTACCGTCCGGGCATACCGCGTTCACGGCTACGCCGGCCGTTTTGGCGGGTAATTGGTCGGCGATGGAATCGGCGGCCTGTAACGGCGGTAAGGCCAAAACGCTGGGCGCACCGTTCGTGAATAACACCATCAACCCCAGCCTGTACAATCCGCAAGCGTTGAAAATGCTGGCGCTGGTGCCCACTTCCACCGACCCGCAGGGCTGCGGCTTTTTGCAATATGGCATTCCCAATAACACCACGGAGCATCAGTTCATCGCCCGTACGGATTACAATGTCAGCCCCAAGCAGGAAATGTTTGTGCGCTATTTCCTCGATGGCTTCAGTTTGCCGCCCGATTACACCAATAACCTGCTGACCACCCAGGCGTACGGGCAGGAGATCCGCAGCCAGGCGCTGGTACTGGGTGACACGTACACCCTGAGCCCGACTTTAATCAACTCGCTGCACCTTTCCGGCACCCGGCTGCGCATCAACCGCGGGCCTGCTTCCAACGTGCCTAACCCGACCCAGTTCGGCGTGAACATTCATAGCCTGGTGCCGAACTTCATCAACATGTCCATCAGCCACTATTTCACCACCGGCTGCGGTATCTGCTCCCCGGGGCATTTCAATACCAATGCCGTGCAGGCAGCAGATGACGTGAGCTGGGTGGTGGGCAATCATCAGATCGGCTATGGCTTCGACTGGATCCATACCCAGACCAACGAGCTGAGCAACTTTACCTCGAACGGCCAGTTCAGCTTTACCGGTAACTTTACCGGCAATGGCCTGGCTGACTACCTGCTCGGGGATTTGAAATCCTTCACCCAGGGCGGCGCGGAACAGGAAAACTGGCGCGAAAATTATGTCGGCGCTTATATTCAGGACGATTGGAAAGTCAATACGAACTTCTCCATCAACGCCGGCCTGCGCTGGGATCCGTATTTCCCCGAATACGACAAATTCGGCCGCGGCGGCTATTTCAGCCAGGCGGCATTCAATCAGGGCATGTTTACCAGCCACTATGCGAACGCTCCGGCCGGGCTGTTATTTGCCGGCGATCCGGGTGTGCCAACCCGGTATGTGCAGCAGCGCATGACCAATTTGTCTCCCCGTCTGGGCTTTATCTGGGATCCCAGCGGCAATGGCAGAACCACGCTCCGCGCCGGTTATGGCCTGATATACGACTCACCGGAAAATTTCTACTTTGATCGCTATGCCGATCAGGCTCCCTGGGGCAGCGGCGTAACCATAACCGCACCTGCGGGTGGTTTGACCAATCCATATCTGGGTTTTCCCGGCGGCGATCCCTTCCCGCTGCCGTTTCCGCCTTCTTTTAATGCCTTTTTCCCGGCATTTGGCACCTATGTCAGCAATCCTACGAATCTGAAAAACACTTATATGGAGCAGTGGAATATGACCCTCCAGCACCAGATCGGGAACTGGATGGTGGAGGCCAGCTATATCGGCAGCGCTACCCACCATATCTGGATGGGCTTTCAGGCGAACCCCTCCAAGTGGCTGACCCCGGCGCAATGTGCCACCGCGGCGGCGGCGGGAGGTTGGAGCGCATCCAAATGCGATACCTCCGGGAATGAACAGAATCAGAAACTGCTCTCATTGATCAATAACGGTTCCCGCTTCGGGCAGGCCTATGGCAGCATTGCCACGACCGATCCGGGAGGCAACGCCAACTACAACGCCCTGCTGCTCTCGGCCAATCACCGCTTTAATCGTTATTACACGGTGCTGACCAATTACACCTGGTCGCACTGCCTGGACTACGGTGAATTTGGCGGGGAAATCGCGGGCCAGACCTACCAGAATAACTTCAATCGCAACCAGAATTACGGCAACTGCAGCTACGATATCCCGCAGGTCTTCAATCTGTCTCTGGTCGCGGAAAGTAATATCAACGGCAGCGGCGCGGCCAAGGCCATTTTTGGTGATTGGCGATTTTCCAACATCCTGACCATTCACAGCGGCAGCCCTTACACTGTGACCCTGGGGAAGGATTATGCTCTCACCGGACAGTCGGGAGGCCTGGAATATCCCAATGTGAACGGAAATCCCAACGTCGCGCCGAAAACCATTAAAGAATGGTTCAACCCTTCCGTTTTTAGCTGCCCCACCAGCGGTACGGATACCAGCAGCTGCGGCCCTCCAACCGCGGCTTTTCAATACGGCGATTCGGGCCGGAATTATCTCTTCGGTCCGGGTTACTGGAATATGGACGTCAGCCTGAGCCGCTTTTTCCAGGTACGCGAAGGCCAGCGGATCGAGATTCGCGCCGATGCCTTCAACCTCTTCAACCATGCCAATTGGAATGGTCCCAATACCGGCCTGAATAATTCCAAGACCATTGGCCAGATCACCGGCGCCAGCGGACCGCGCATCATGCAGTTCGCGTTGAAGTACGAATTCTAAACCAATTGCATTCTCCATATGAACTACGGCCGCGGCCCTAAAGCCGCGGCCGTTTTTTTATATGGACTGGAAGTTCCGGTTTTGGGTTTGGGAACCATAAACTAATCAAATGCGGCCCGGAATCGTAAGCGATGAAGCGGATTTTGACCTGACCCGGGTACTGCGCGACTTCGTTCCCGAGTTCGGTTTGGGCGAGATTGAGCTTCGGGAATTGAAACAGGATGGCCGGCGTATTTATCTGGCCCGGGATGCTGACTTACAAATGGCGCGGGAAATCGGCTGCCAGCTTGCGGATGCCGGCGTGCGGCTCACGGCGCTGGATACGCCGGTATTTAAAGTGGCCTGGCCCGGAACCCAGCCGCTGAGTTTTCCTGCCGATCAGCACCCGCCCGCGGCGACGGCAGCCGATGCCGGTCTGGAAGATCAGTTCGAGCTTTTACGCCGCGCAGCCGGGCTGGCGCACGAACTGGGCACGCGCCGGCTGCGCGTCTTCGCCTTTTTGCGCGTCGCCCGACCCCGGGATATTCTGGCCCCGATGATGGATGCGCTCGGCCGAGCCCTCGAAATTGCCGAGAAGGAAGATGTCGAACTGCTGCTCGAAAATGAATTTGCGACCAATATGGCGACCGGCCCGGAGACGGCATCCATACTGTCGGCTCTGCCGCATCCTCGCCTCAGCCATCTCTGGGATCCGGGCAACAGCTTTGCCGCGGGTGAAACTCCGTTTCCTGGCGCCTGGCAGTGCCTGGATCCCAGGCGCATCGCCCATATCCATGTTAAAGACGCGCGCCGGCTGCCGGATGGCAAGGTGGATTGGGCATGCATGGGCGCGGGAGTGATTGATTTTGCCGGACAATTCCGGGCCTTGCGCGAGCTGAATTACAACGGTTCGATTGCGCTGGAAACCCATTACCGTAATCCGCGGAATGACCGCTGGAACTCTTCCCGCGAATCCATGTACGGGCTTCTCAGGCTGCTGCGCCCTGCCCAAGACGGGCAGGGTGATATGGCCGAATGAATTGCCCCGTTTTCGGCCAGGTGGTGTTGATCTCACCTGAACGTTTCAGAAGCTTTGCCGCTGAGGCTAGCGCAGGCTCGACATAATTTCATCCAGCACGGTCTGCGGCGGCCGCACTCGATCCATGGGCAGTGTGGCCAGCGGTTCGGGCACCAGGTTTAACTGCCCGGTGAAATCGGGAGACGCGGGGTTGATATAGAAAACTCCGGTCAGCACCTCGCCCTGAGCATGGTACGAGGTCAGCAGGCTGAGCGCGCCCTTGCGATTTTGAGGATCGAAGTCGCGCTCCAGTTTGCGCAGCCGCAGGCGCGAGCCGTCGTGCAGCTGGATTTCGGTCGTGGTTCCGGGATCATAATCCACGTGGATGTCGTCGAAAACAGGGACAAAATCCACATCCTGCAGCGCCTCTTCATGCTCCTTGACGTATTGATAGCTCTTGGTTGAGCCTTCATGGTCATTGAAGGTGACGCACGGTGAAATGACATCCAGCATAGCCATGCCGCGATGCGCAAGCGCGGCCTTGAGCACGGCGCTAAGCTGGCGCTTGTCGCCGGAAAACGAGCGGGCCACGAAAGTCGCGCCGCAGAGAATGGCCAGGGCGCAGGTATCCACCGGGGGCAGCTCGTTGACCACGCCGGTTTTCAGCTTGGAGCCCAGATCGGCGGTGGCGGAAAACTGCCCCTTGGTGAGGCCATAAACGCCGTTGTCTTCAATGATGTAAACCATGGGCAGGTTGCGCCGCATCAGGTGAACGAACTGTCCCATGCCGATCGAAACCGTGTCGCCGTCGCCGCTGACGCCAATCGCCCGCATCGTGTGGTTGGCCAGCAGCGCGCCGGTGGCCACGCTGGGCATGCGGCCGTGCACGGCATTAAATCCAAATGAGCGGTTGAGAAAATAGGCCGGGCTTTTGCTCGAGCAGCCAATGCCGCTGAGCTTGATAATGCGGTGCGGGTCCAGCCCCAGCTCATAGCAGGCGTCAATGATGCGTTCGCTGATGGCGTTATGGCCGCAGCCGGCGCAGAGCGTGGATTTGCCCCCCTTGTAGTCGCTGGTGGCAAGTCCGATCCGGTTGCGTTTAATCTCCGCGGGTATGGTGGCCATGATGTAAATCCTTAATCCTGCAAATGTACGATTGTTTCCGTGATCGAACGCGCATCCACCGGCAGTCCGTCATAGCAGCGCACGGAGCGCAGCCTTGCCGCCAGCTCGGCCGGCAAGTCCAGGCGCAGCAGATCATACATCTGCCCGTCGCGATTCTGCTCGACTACGTACACCACCTCATGCGCGCGCACGAATGCGGCGATTTCGGGGCCGAAGGGATAGGCGCGCAGCCGCAGATATGCGGCGTCAATGCCTTGCTTTTCGCGTAATTGATCAAGGCTTTCGAGCAGCGGAAAATGGGTGCTGCCATAGGCGATAACGCCGTGCGCGCCCACGCCCTGGCGCTCGACGATGGCCGGCGGCACCAGGCTGCGGGCAGTCTGGAACTTGCGCAGCAGCCGGTCCACGTTGTCTTTGTAATCGGCGGCCTTTTCGCTGTATTGTCCCTGATCGTTATGACCGCTGCCGCGGGTGAAAAAAGCGGCCTGGGGGTGATCGGTGCCGGGCAGCGTGCGGTAAGGTATGCCGTCGCCGTCCACATCGCGATAGCGGGCGAAACCGCCGAGACGTTCGAGATCGCCGGCCGTGAGCACCTTGCCGCGCTGCAGCGGCTGTTCAGGGTAGGGGAACGGCTCGGCCATCCAGTTGTTCATGCCTAGATCGAGATCGCTGAGCACGAATACCGGGGTTTGCAGCTGCTCGGCCAGATCAAAGGCCCGCATCGCCAGCTCATAGCACTCGCGCGCCGTGCCGGGCAGGAGGACGACATGACGGGTATCGCCGTGGCTGAGGCCGGCGGTGAAGCTGACGTCGCCCTGGGCAGTGCGGGTGGGCAGGCCGGTGGAGGGTCCAACGCGCTGAATATCGAAAATTACCGCGGGAATTTCGGCGTAATAGCCGAGCCCGGTGAATTCGGCCATCAGGCTGAGGCCCGGTCCCGAGGTCGAGGTCATGGCGCGGGCGCCCATCCATCCCGCGCCCAGCACCATGCCCAGCGCCGAGAGCTCGTCTTCAGCCTGTACGGCGGCAAAAGTGGCCTGGCCGGTGGCGCTGTCAATCCGGTATTTGCGCAGGTATTCGATCAACGACTCGCACAGCGAGCTCGATGGCGTGATGGGATACCAGGCGACTACTGTCACGCCGGCAAACAGGCAGCCCAGAGCGGCGGCGGCATTGCCGTCAATAATGATCTGGCCGGCGGTTTCGTTCATGCGCTCCAGCCGGCATCGGTCGCGTTTGGTTAAATGCTGCTGCGCATAGTCGCGGCCGGCTGCCACCGCCGCCCAGTTGAGATCGGCGGCTTTCTGTTTGCGCCGGAACTGGCGGCGCACCGCTTTTTCAGTCTCGGCCCAGTCCATGCCCAGCAATTCGCCCACCACCCCGACATAAATCATGTTGCGCACCAGTTTGCGCAGCTTGGCCTCGGGGCATACCCCGGCCACGATCTTGTCGAAGGGCACGGGGTAAAAAATCAGATCCTGGCGCTGGGCGTCAAGCCGCAGCGGCTCATCATAGATCACCGCCGCGTTCGGGCGCAGGCCGGCCACATCGTCGCGCGCGGTTTCGGGGTTCATCGCCACCAGCAGATCGGTCTCCTTTTTGCGCCCGATATAGTGACGGTGGCTGGCGCGGATGGTGTACCAGGTAGGCAGGCCGGCAATGTTGGAGGGGAACAGATTTTTGCCCGATACCGGAATGCCCATCTGAAACAGGGTGCGCAGCAGCACCAGATTGGAAGACTGGCTGCCGGAGCCGTTCACGGTGGCAACCTGTATGCTGAAATCATTAACCAAATCGCCGGCGGGGGCGGCCGGGGCCTTGACCGCCAGCTCGGAGGTAGCCATGCTTGCCTTTCTATCATCCGGCCGGCCCCGCGGCATCGTGGAAACGCGAAGCAGGCCGCAGCCTCGCCGTTCGCAGATTCTGAAGGGAAACTGTTGACGGACAGACTGGAAAATAGATTTTGCTATTCAATTAATTATAACCAAGCAAATGCCGGAATCAGTCGTTTTGCATGCCGCACGGACCAAATTATTCATAATCAAGCAGCCACTGCAAGCCGAGAGCGACGTTCTTGTCGGGTTTTGTCGGATGCGAATTGAATGGAATTCGGCCATGTTTTTGCCGCCGAAGCCGGACAATGGAAAGGCAAAGCAAAAAAGTGGCCCCGTCACATGAAAATCAATATAAAAATGCATTGCAGGGATGCGGACGACATCACGGCCGACCTGCGTGTGGATTGAAAAATGAACCAGCGGGAAAAACGCGGCATCGTCGAGCGCTGGCTGCGCGCCACGCTGGCTGCGCTGGCGCCCGCGCGCTGGCTGCGTGAAAACCTGGAAGTTTCTCCGCCCGATGCCGCCGGCCGGCGCAGTTTGCGCCTGGCCACGGCTGCGGGCGATGGCGAATATGCGCTTTTTCCCGGCCGGCCGATCTGGGTTTGCGGTCTGGGCAAAGCTGCCGCCGCCATGGCGGAGGGCTTACAACTCGCCCTCGATGGAGTTCCGTTGACCGGCATTCTGGCGCTGCCGGAAGCGGAAAAACTTCCTCATTTTGTGGGATTCCGGGTTTTTCCCGGCGGGCATCCCGAACCCAACTCCGCCAGCCTGGAAGCGGGCCAGGCAATGCTGGCCGCCGCGGCCGGCTTGCCGGCGCGATCGCTGGCCATATTTCTGATCTCGGGCGGAGGCTCAACCCTGGCTGAAGCGCTTTGGCGCGCGCCCGGACAGCCGCCCTGGACCTTGCCCCAGGCTTGCGCCTGGGCGCGGTCGCTGGTTCTGTCCGGCGCTCCGATCAGCGCCATCAATATTTTGCGCAAGCACCTGTCGGCGCTCAAAGGCGGGCGGCTGGCCGCGGCGGCCGCGCATGATGAAATCGAGCAGATCACGCTCCTGCTCTCCGATGTTCCCCCGGGCGATTTATCCAGCATTGCTTCCGGCCCCACGCTGCCCGATCCCTCAACCGTGGAAGATGCCTGCCGGGTTGCGAGTGAATATCAGATCGAACTGCCTTCACCGGCGCGGGAGTTGATCGAGAGCCGTAGCCTTGCCGAGACGCCGAAACCGGGCGATGCCGTTTTTGCCCGTTCGCGCTGGCGCCTGCTTGCCGATAACCAGACTGCTTGCCAAATGCTGGCTGAACAGGTGCGCCGCGCTGGTTTTGAACCAGTGATGGATGCCACCGCCGATGAATGGGAGTATCGCCGGGCCGCTGCCTGGCTTTGCTCCCGCATGATCCAATTGCGAAAAGAAAATCCCCGCGCCTGCCTTATCGCCGGCGGCGAAGTGCGCGTCAAGGTGATTCAGTCCGGCGGCCGCGGCGGCCGCAACCAGGCCTTCGCGCTGGAATGCGCCCGCCGGCTCGCCGGCCGGCCCATCTGCGTCGCCAGCCTGGGCACCGATGGCGTGGATGGCAATTCGCAAATAGCCGG
>JAKATS010000391.1 GCA_021818645.1 Acidobacteriota bacterium
TCGGACGCCTGCCCCGGCTCAGCCGCCCCGGCGCCATCTGGATACACGCCGTTTCCGTGGGGGAAATGCTGGCCATCGAGCCGTTGCTGGCGCGTTTGTGCGAACAGTATCCGGAGCGGCCGGTGGTGTTATCGGTGACCACGGCGGCGGCCCGCAATCTGGCCGAGCGGCGCATCAACTGCGACCGCATTTTTTACTTCCCCCTGGATCTCTCCCCCTGCGTCCGGCGCGGGCTGGCAGCGATCGCGCCCAGTCTAGTGCTGATCGCAGAAACCGAAATCTGGCCCAATTTTCTCCGCGCCGCCGGCGCGCAGGGCGTACCCGTGCTTTTTATCAACGGCCGCGTCTCGGCCCGCAGTTTTGCCCGCTACCGCCCCTTGCGCCGGCTGCTGCGCAAGCCGCTGGCCTGCGCGAGGGCATTTCTGATGCAGTCGCCTACCGATGCCGCCCGCATCGTGGAAATCGGCGCTCCGCCGGAGCGCGTGCAGGCGGTGGGCAATCTCAAATTCGACCTGCTGCCGCCCTCGAATCCCAAACTTCATCATTTAATGGAATCCGAGCTGCGCGCCGCGCACATTGCCCAGGTGGTCATTGCCGGCAGCACCATGGCGGGCGAAGAAGAACAGGTGCTGGCCGCCTGGCGGCTGATGTGCCGCCGTCCGGAGCACCGGCTGTTGATTCTGGCGCCCCGGCATCCGCAGCGTTTTGCCGAAGTGCGCGCCCTGCTGGCCGCCAGCGGCTTGCCGTTCCTCAGCCGTTCCCAACTGGGCGGGGAACCGCTACCGGATGACGGCATCCTGCTGCTCGACACGCTCGGCGAGCTGGCCGCGCTCTATCAATTCGCCGATGTGGGTTTCATCGGCGGCAGCCTGGCGCCGCATGGCGGTCACAATCTGCTGGAGCCGGCTTATTTCGGCGTGCCCGTGGTCTTCGGCCCCTACATGCAGAATTTCGCCGCCATCGCGGAGCAGTTTCTGGCCGCCGGCGCGGCCTATCGCAGCGACAGCGCCGAAGAACTGGCCGCAGTCTGGCAGCGCCTGCTGCACGATGACGACCTGCGCCGCCGGGCCGGGCAGGCGGCGCGGGAATTGCTGCTTTCGCAGCGCGGCGCCACGGATCGCGTGCTGGCCGCAGTCTGGCAGCGCCTGCTGCACGATGACGACCTGCGCCGCCGGGCCGGGCAGGCGGCGCGGGAATTGCTGCTTTCGCAGCGCGGCGCCACGGATCGCGTGCTGGCCGCCATCGCCGCGCAGCTCGCCGGCCGGGAGGCAATGCCGTGTCAGTCGTGAGCCGCGCCCTCGGCCGGATTTACGGGGCCGGGGTGGCATGGCGCAATCGCGGTTATGAGCAGAACCGGCGCCGGCTTTACCGGCTGGCCGCGCCGGTCGTCTCGGTTGGCAACCTCAGCCTGGGCGGCAGCGGTAAAACTCCCGCCGTCATCACCCTGGCCTCCGCCTGGCGCACCCGCGGCCTGCAAGTGGATGTGCTCAGCCGCGGCTATGGCCGCGCCGCCAGCGACCTAGTGGTATTGGCTTTTCCCGATGATACTTCCACCCGCCAGGCCGGCGACGAACCCCGTCTGATTGCCCGGCGCGCGGCGGTGCCCGTAGTGGTGCATGCCGATCGCTGGTATGCCGGCCACGCCGCGGAAGCCCGTTTTCACAGCCAGCTGCATCTGCTCGATGACGGCTTTCAGCATCGCCGCCTGGCCCGCCAGGCGGACGTCGTGCTGGTGCATCCGCACGATCTCAGCGACGGTCTGCTGCCGTTCGGGCGCATGCGGGAGCCTTTAGCGGCGCTGGCGAGGGCCACGGCGGTATTGTATTTGCCCGATGAGAAGGATGCGGATCCAGTGGATGAGCCGGAAAAGATTCTCCGCCGTTACACCTCGGCGCCCCTGTTCACCGCCCGCAAGATTCCCGTCGCCATTCGCCGTTTCGGCGCCGCTGCCGGTCTGGATGACCGGTTGCCCGTAAGCCCGGTTCCCGATTTTCCGGTCATGGCGTTTTGCGCACTGGCCCGCCCCGATTCGTTCTGGCAGATGCTCGACCACATGGGCTGGAAGCTGGCTGTCCGCCAGAGCTTTCGCGATCATCATCGCTACCGCGCCGGTGAGCTACGCCAGCTTTTTCTTCAGGGCCTGTATCACCAGGTGAAAGCCTGGATCACCACCGAAAAAGACATGCTGAACCTGCCCGCCGGAATCGTTCTTCCACAGATGCTGGTGGTGGAAATGGGTCTGGAAATTTCCGGGCTCGAGGCATTGCTCGACCATCTGGAAGCGGCGTGCGGAATTTCGCATCCCTTTCCTCGGCCCCTCGATCACGCTCCGGAGGCCCGGACATGAAGCCGGCCGAAGCACGCCCGCAGCGCGCCCTGGTCTGGGCGCCGAACTGGATGGGCGATGCGGTCATGGCCCTGCCGGCGCTGCAGGCCTGGGCGCAGCAGTCGGCGGAATATCAGCCGCATTGGCTGGCCCGGCCGGCGGTGGCGGCGGTACTGCGGGCGGCAGATTTGCCCGGAGAAATCATTGAGCTCCCCGCCCGGGCTTCGGTGCGCTGGCCGCGCGAGCTGAGGTTGCAATGCCGGCAGGTGCGGGCGGAGCTGGCGATTTTATTGCCCAATTCGTTTGCCTCGGCTCTCGCCGCCTGGCGGCTGGGCATTCCGCAACGCGTCGGCTATGGCCGCGATGGCCGCGGGGCACTCCTGACCCGCCGGGTGCGGCGCCCGCGTCCCGGTCAATATCCCGAGCATGAGGCTTATGGATACTGGGCCTTGTTCGCCGGCGCGGGTTGGCTTCCCGCTCCGCCGGAAAAGCTCAGTCCCCATCTGCATCTGGAAACCGCCGCGTACGGCCGCGGCCGCGCGCGCCTGGCCGCCGGGGCTTCGGGATTTGCCGTGGTGGCGCATGCCGGCGCCGCCTATGGCGCCGCCAAGCGCTGGCCGCCGGAATATTTCGCGCAGTTGTTCCACGATTTATCTCAGGCAGGCTGCGGCATCACTTTGGTGGGATCCGCCGCCGAGCACGGTCTGGCCGATTTCATTCTGGCCCGGAGCGGCGTTTCCGGATGCAATCTGGCCGGCCAGACCACTCCCGCCGAACTGCTGGAAGTCATCGCCGCCGCCGATCTGGTCGTGGCCAACGACTCCGGCCCCATGCACGCCGCGGCCGCGCTGGGCCGTCCCGTAGTCGCCCTGTTTGGTTCCACCAACGACCGCCAGACTCATCCTTTGGGACCTTCCGGCTATGCAGAATGCCACGTACTGGTAGCCGCGAATATATCCTGCCGTCCCTGCAAGCTGCGCCAATGCCCGCTCGACCATCGCTGCATGCGCCGCCTGCGGCCGGATGAGGTCGCGAAGATCATCCTGCCCATTCTTCACCGTCACGCTGGCAAAGCCAAGTAATACCTATTCAGAGTTGAATTGAAGATATTCCGATACCGGTCTGAATGACGCCGGTTTATACAATGGTGAGCGGGAATTTTTATCATCCACAGCCGTTACGTTATGCCACGGTAAAGCCTACGGATCTTGCGGCATCTGTTAACCGCTGATCACAGCAGAACAATGTTTTTCCTTTGGGTTTTTTCTGACACCAAGTCAATGCCGCCGCTAATTGCAGGCTGTCTGCAGCGCGTAAATGGTATATGTCCAGCAACGTTCCGGCGTAATTACGCAGGACATCATCAGGAAGAATTTCTCTAGAGCTTTGATGCAGTAAAGAATGAGAAAGCCCTAGGGTTGCTCACAATCCTTCCTCTCTGTCTTGAAGAAGCGCGGCGACTGCCTGATTCGCGGATAGACTTCCAGTCGGGATCTTCCAGAATGCATCCATATCGAGAGGACATTCCGGCAGACGCATTTTCCCTGCGGCAACGAGCAGGATTTCATCCTCGCCGGCATCTCCTGCCGGAAAAGGGATTAATTTTGCGATGGGCAATGACCGATCTCGAATAATAATCTCTTCACCATTCCTAGCCAGATTCAAATAGGCACTCAGGCGATTCTTGAGCTCCGCTACATTCACGCTTTTCACATACACCTCATGGCCATTATGGCCATAATGCACAGTAAATCACGGGAAAATCCATCTTCAAAAAATGCCCGGTATTTTATACCTGAATTTTGCCTCATAACACACCTTCTCCATTACAAACAACGCAATCTAAAGAAGATAAAACAATGTTCGAAACAGGTTTGTAACAAATGGAAAATAAATTTCAGTCTAGAAATAGAGACCAAAAATAAGTTTAATACAATTTACCGGCACTGCCGGCACTAAACATGGTTAAACCTTCTGGATTCAATAATTTAGTCAGTGCCGGGAGGAAAAGTGCTGCCGACACTGGCAAACCAATAACCATTTATTTTTCAATAACTTGTCCAGTGCCAGGAGAAAAGGGCGCTGCCGGCACTAAAATGCTGGCGCGAACCCCGCGATCAGAACTGGTCCGGGCGGGCAAAAACGAAATAAACCGTCTGCCCGCCGCAGAGCTGCGCACCCTGCCAGCGGCGAAATACGATGCGGCCCTGAGCTTTGGCGATCATGGCATCGAAATTATGCGCAAAGCTGGCGTGCGGCAGAACCTGGGACGCCGTTAAAGTGCCGTTATCGCAGCCGCGGCTCGCCGGCCCGGTGAGCACGAGCAGGCCGCGGGTCTGGCGCATCAGCCAGCTCACGGCCGTACGCGCCGCGGCTTCGGAAAAATACCGCAGCACGCCGGCGCAAACCACCAGATCGAAGCCTGCATGAGCGGGCGTCAAAGGATTGAACTGCGGCGGCTGGCGGAGATCGCCAGGGAATAAACGGCACCGCGAGCCGCGCGCGGTCAATTCCGCCTGCCCTGCGGCCAGCGCGGCGGCATCAAGATCGAAGCCGATAAGAAATTGCGGCGCCGGCCGGAGCGCACATTCAAAATGCCGCAATAAAAACCCGGATGAACAGCCCGCATCGAGCACCGAATCCACCGAGAGCGCCTGGACGCGGAGTGCAGCCAGAATATCCTGCACCAGCAGACGCCGGCTGGGCACTAATTCGTCCAGTGAGCGGGTGGCGGAAAAGGTCCGCGCCGCGGCCAGGTGATGGCGCCAGAGAAAGGCATGAAATTCGGCAGGGTCGCGCTGCGCCAGGTCGCCGATCAGCGCCAGCGACCAGCGGGCGGCGCCCCAGTGACATGCCAGCGCAGCCGTTCGCAGTCGGAATGCAAGCGGCAGGCCGCGATAGACCAGGCGGCGAGCCGCGCGACGGAACATCGCAAAATAGATTCGCGGCAGCTGGCGCCGGGTTGCGCATTCGGCTTATGCGTGATGATGTCACCTACCACTGTGCCGCCGCCTGACTCGACAGCCGTCCCGATCCCTCAGCCCATCTCGGCCCCGCAACTGATGGCGTCCGCGCATATGTAAACCTGTCTCATCAAGCCAAATTCAAGGACTTATCATCGCGGCAGCGGGGCGGTCGCCAACGGCAGGAGACAGGAAGGGATTCAGATGTTCCGCAATGCGAAGCTCATCCGCACTTCATAGTGCGACCCGCCGGATCCGGGAAACGACTCATACAGCAGAAACTCCTCTGCCATAAATTCCTCTTCGAGATGGAACCTCCCGCGCTCCACTGTTTTTTCCAGCTTCCGCAGCAGCCCGGCTCCCCCGCGCCCGGGCTGCCGCACCAGGGTGATATGAGGATGGTAGGCACGATCCTCAGGCACAAATCCGCATCCCCGGGTCGCGGTAATTACCCGCTGCTGAAGCGCCAGAAGCTCCGGAGTCACTTGCACGCCGGCCCAGAACACTCCGGTCCTCGCGAAGAATCCCAGGCCGGCAATCCGAATCGGACACGGCTGCGATTGCACCTCCGCAAGGCGTGCGGCCAAACATGTAACCTGCCCTTCATCCGCCTTGCCCAGAAATAGCAGAGTCAGATGCCGGTCCTCCGGCCGGATCCATCGCAGTCCCGGTGCGACCAGTCGCTCCCGCACCTGCTCCAGAGCCCTGGTGGTCCGTTCATCCAGCGCGATGCCTACGAACAGACGCATAGCAGAGCCAGAATACTGCAGGAAACAGGAGTCTTATCGGCGCAGCGGCGAGGTGGCCGCCAACGCCTGCGCGGCCCGCAACCGCCGTACCCGGGCATATTCCGCCGCGGCCTGGCGGCGATGCCCCTGGGCGGCGAGCAGCCGCGCCAGCAGATAATGGGCGGCGGCAGCGCGCGGCGCCAGCGCCAATGCCTGCCTAACCTGCGCCTCGGCCAGTGCTTCCTGCGCGGCCCGACAATGAGCCGGAGCGGGACGGGTTGCGGCCAGGACCGCCGATGCGGGCGGACAGCCCGCGGAGTTCCCTTTGCCTGTATCGCGCAGCCATAATTGCCAGGCCGACTGCGCCAGCTCGAGATGGGCGGCGGCCACCGCCGGCGCCCGCCGCACGGCTTGCCAGAGCACAGTCCTCCGCGAACGCTGTGAAGCAGATGATAGCCAGCCAGCACAGAATCGGCAGAGGGCGCGGTTATCGCATCAAGCGTATGCAATCCAGCGGCCGGCCCTTGCGCCATACCCACAGCGACTGCCCGATTCAATGCCACGATGGGTGATGGCATGGTTTGCATCAGAACGTCGTAGATGACAGGTTCTAACCGGTTTTTGTCTCCGTGCTGATCAGCGGAACGAATGCGACCGGACCCAGGTCCAATGTCCGATACTGGGTCGCATTGACGCGCGTGAGCTTATAGAGAGCCTGGCTGTACAGCCCGCGGTTCGTATAGACGGGCATCACCAGCCGCCCGCCAATCGCGAGCTGTTGCTGGAGCGGCTCGGGAATACTATTTGCGCTCGCGGCCACCAGGATGGCATCGAAGGGCGCGGCCTCCGGCCAGCCGTAGCAGCCGTCTCCGGAGCGCAGTTCGATGTTGTCGAAGCTGAGCGCGGCCAGGCGCTTACGCGCCTGCTCCAGCAGCGAATCCAAGCGTTCGATTCCATACACGCGCGATACCAGCCGGCTCGTCACCGCGGCGGTATATCCTGAACCGGATCCGATCTCCAGCACGCGATCCGCCGGCTTCAGCTCGGCGGACTGGATCATGAACGCAACGATATAGGGCTGAGAAATAGACTGCCCTTTCTCGATCGGCAAAGGCTCATCTGCATAAGCGCGCCCGCGAAGCTCCGGTTCCACGAACATCTCGCGCGGCACCTGGAGCATGGCATCCAGCAGCCGGAGGTCGTGAATGCCGCGCGCGGCGAGGTGAGTTTCGACCATCTTCTCCCGGGCGCGGGCAAAATCCGTCATCGAGCCGCTCCGGTGCGCCTTCCTCATACCGAAACACGCCTCTGCTTCCCTATATTGGATGCGACCCGAATCCGAGGGTACTTTTCCAATGGATAGACGTATTTTAAAAGAAGCCAGTCCCGCTCTGCGACCCAGATCGCATCGCATGCAAAAGGTTTAGTAATAGTCGGCGCAGCTCATATAGTAGCCGCAGTCCGGACAGAAGAGCTTGCAACTGCGGGCCGCCAGCCGGCGCGAACAGGCCGGGCAAAACAGCATGGCCGGTTCCTGAACTCCGGCTTTGCCGGCCGGATCCGGCGCGGAATTCTGTTCTGCCGCAGCGGGCCGGGCGCGCGTTTCGTCATTCATGCGGCGCCTCTTTTTCTCCGCCCGGCAGCGGCAGCCGGCCAAAGCGGTAGAGGGACCAGCCGAGCGCGGCAAATACGGCCAGCGCCAGCCAGGGATTGCGGGAGAAATGGCCGAGAATGCGAGGGCCATAGAGCAGGGCTTGCGGCCCCCAGCGACCCGTGGCTTTCATATACGCGATCAAGGCGGCAAACAGGCCAAAAATCGCGCCGCTGGCGATCAGGCCGCTGGCATAAAGATCGCCGCTGCCGGTCTCGGAACTGCTGCCGGCAGCCTGGCCGCGGTTGGCCAGCCAGCGCACCACGCCACCGATAAACATCGTGGCCGTGGTGCCCAGGCCCAGATAGGCGCCGACCGCAAAGGCCAGCGAGCGCACGCCCAAAAGCTCAACCGCAATCACGATAAATACGCCGATCAGGATCAGCGCCCAGGGCAGGCGGGCTTCGAGAATGCCGCTGATGATGGTGGCCATCAATTGGGCTTGCGGCGCGGGCACCTGTTCGGAGCCGATTCCCTGAATCCAGTGCACGCGGATCTGACCGCGGGCCGGATCATAAAGATATTTTCCATCCGGCAGGGTGCGCGAGCCGATGGCATTCAAAAGCCAGTAGTTCCGCTGCCGGGTCCGGGGCAGCACGCCGGCGGGCAGCTGATAATGCCGGCTCTGTATGCTGACGCCGGCCAGCGCCGTCGCGGCACCCGCCGCCGGAATGGCTTGCCGGTTCATGGCTATCACATCGGGATGATAGGAAGCATAAGCGGTGTTGAGAAAGGGTACGGTATAGCCCACCACCAATACCGAGGCCACCACCCCGATCATCAGCCCCACCTGCTGTTTCCAGGGCGTGGCGCCGACCAGAAATCCAGTTTTCAAATCCTGCGAAGTCGCGCCGGCATTTGCGGCGGCAATGGCCACGGCCCCGCCCACGCTGAGCGCCAGGGCGGAATAAAGATGCCCCGTCCAGCCGGCCAGCACGAAAAGCAGGCAGGTTAAAACCAGCGTGGCAATGGTCATGCCGGAAACCGGATTGGAGGAAGTCCCGATCAGGCCGACGATGCGGCTGGACACGGTGACAAAAAAGAAGCTGAACAGGACCACCAGCCCAGCGCTGAGCAGATTGCTGAACCAGGCGCCGTGCGGGTTGTAGCGCAGGGCCAGAATGGCCCAGGTGAGCAGCCCCAGCACGCCCGCGCCGGCCAGCACCAGCCAGAGCGGCAGGTCGCGCTCGCGGCGGACGGGCGCCGCGGCGGAGAGCCGGCGCGCCTGGCGGCCGCGCAGATCGCGCAGGCCGCTGCGGAAGGCGGCAATAATGGTGGGCAAGGTCCGCACCAAGGTGATCAGCCCGGCGGCGGCCACCGCCCCGGCGCCGATGGGGCGAATATAGGCCGCCCAGATGTCGTCGGGCGACATTCGGGCGATGGGCACCGTGGAAGGATAAATGGCGCCGGGAAACGCAGCGCCAAAAAATTTGATCGCCGGCGCCAGCACCAGCCACGACAGCACCCCGCCGGCGAATAACAGGCCCGCGGTGCGGGGGCCGATGATATAGCCCACGCCCAGGTATTCGGGCGTCAGGTCGGCACGAAAGCTGGCGCCCGGCAGCCAGCGCGGCTGGTAGTCGGCGTTTTCCCGCCAGAAGCCCAGCCCGTTCATCATCAGCTTGTATAAACTGCCCAGTCCCAGGCCCCAGAACACCCGGCTGGCAAAGTTGCCTCCCCGCTCGCCCGCGATCAGAACATCGGCGCAGGCGGTGCCTTCGGGGTAGGTCAGCACCCCGTGCTCCTCCACGATGAGATAGCGGCGCAGCGGAATCATGAACAGGATGCCCAGCCAGCCGCCAATCATGGCGAGCAGAAAAATGCGGGAATATTCCAGGGGAAAGCCGAGAAAAATCATCGCCGGCAGGGTAAAAATCACGCCCGCCGCGATGGATTCCCCGGCCGAACCCGTGGTCTGCACCAGATTGTTTTCCAGAATGCTCGAGCGGCCCAGCTTTTTGAATATGCTGATGGTCAGCACGGCGATCGGAATCGAGGCGGAAACCGTAAGCCCGGCGCGCAGGCCGAGATAGGTCGAGACGGCGCCGAACAACAGCCCGAACAGCATGCCCAGCACGATCGCGCGCCAGGTGAATTCGGGCAGGCGGGTCTTATCGGGAACATAAGCACGCGGCGGCGCGACCGGCGCGGGTCGAGTCAGCTCTGAAGGCGAGGACATTGCAGACAGGATACAGGAAAAATAAATATTCGAAACGATGAGCTTCGACAAGCCACGTTGATTTATCAATCAGCAAAAGCATCGGTTTAGCTATCGCTCGCCCATCCTCCTATACATCCATGTACACTCCGATGAGCTCGCTCCTGGCGCTTAATCTCTACTCGCGGCTTCGTCGATCACCGGCAAGAGAGTCGCCGGCTCAGGTGAATGAGATCAGTAATCTCAGGTGAGTGCCAAAACGAAATTCATCGAACTGTAGCAATGACCAGCAAAGATGCGGTTTTCGCCACACCCCGCTGGCGGCCCAGTCTGTGCAAAACCGGGGAAACGGGCGTCAATGCTGAGGCGGGCAGCAGGGAAGCGAAAAAATAGCGGATGCCCAGCTTGTAAATAATTGAAAAATAATCACTTCAAATTTATTTTTAGCACTATTGCCTGACGGTGCCCCGGCCCAGCCAGGCACCGTGGCGCAAAGGGTTAAAACGCAATCTGCACAACTTTTCCACAGGCCGGAACAGAAAAAAATTCCTTTTATGGGCGAAGCAGCACTTTTCCACCCTGGCGGCCGCGGGCCTGAGCCAAGGCTGCAGGAAATTCGGCCAGCTGGAAGCGATGGGTAATCATGGGGCGCGGGTCAATCAGCCCGGCAGTCATCATGCGAATCACGTTGGGATAGGTGCCATGGCCGGTATTGCCCATGGCGCCGATCAGATTGGCCTTTTTCACCTGAAAATTTTCCAGCAGCAGGG
>JAKATS010000390.1 GCA_021818645.1 Acidobacteriota bacterium
CCATTGCGCCCCTGGACGCGCTATCACGCCGCGCCGGAATTGCCGGGGGAATCATTTCGCGCCTGGTGGCGCAAACGCAAAAATACGGCAGCCGACAACGACGCCCGTCACGGGAGCGTGCATTCATGAACCCGGACAACCCAGCCCGGGAGCGCATTCTGCGGCACCTGCAGGCGGCGCTGCAAATGCCCACACAACCGGCGTGGACCCATTCGCCCGGCGATGCGGCCCGGCCCGCGTTCGCGCCCCTGACCGACATTCGGAAGCGCTTCCGGGAGGAGTGTGCGGCCAACTGCACTGAACTCATCGCGGGCCGGCGGGAAGAGCTGGTGCGCGCGTTCCATCAACTTTTACGGGATGCCGGCCTGGAGCCGGGAGAAAACTCCGGCCCCGGCGCGCCCAGGCTCTATGCACAAAAGCCGGCCGCGGGCGAGCCGGCCTTCCTGGACGAACTGCTGCGGCCATGGATAGGCTGCAGCGATGGCCCCGATTCGGGCCCTCCCGATGACCGGCATGCCGCCAGCCTGACCCTGGCCGAGGCCCTGATCGCGCGCACCGGCTCGGTGCTGATTTCCACGGCCCAGGGAGGGCGGGCGGCATCGGTGCTGCCGCCGCTGCACGTGGTTTATGCCCGAGCGGAGCAGCTGGCCGGCGAATTGGAGGAGGCGCTGACGCAGTTGCAGCTTCACGGGGCTGCGCCAGCGCGCTCGATGTTCAGCCTGATTACCGGCCCCAGCCGCACGGCGGATATAGAAAAAATGCTGGTGCTGGGCGCACATGGCCCGAAGCGTCTGGTGATTCTGCTGGAAGAATAAACGGGATGCAACCGCCGGATGATGCGGTATCAGCGCTTTTCCGGTTCGCGTTTCAACTCGAGGGCGGCGGAATTGATGCAATAGCGCAGACCCGTAGGACGCGGGCCATCCTCGAACACATGGCCGAGATGCGATCCGCAGCGGGCACACTGGACCTCCACCCGGCGCATGCCGAAGGCATCATCAAATTCCGTATGGATATTGGCGGCTTCGAGCGGCTGCCAGAAGCTGGGCCAGCCGGTGCCGGAATCATATTTTTCCGACGAGCGGAACAAGGGCGCGCCGCAGCCCACGCAATAATAAACTCCCGCCGCATGCTCATTCCAGTACTGGCCGCTGAAAGCCGGCTCCGTGCCCTTGCGGCGGGTGACCTGGTATTGCAGCGGGTCTAACTGCTTTTGCCATTCTTCGTCTGTTTTCACTACCGGCGGAGAAGATTTCATATTTGCATCCGAGACTGGGAATTCAGACCGCTTCAATCGCCAGCGCGACGGCATTGCCTCCGCCCAGGCAAAGGGCGGCGATACCGCGGCGCAGGCCGCGGCGCCTCAATTCATACATCAAAGTCACCAGCACCCGCGCGCCGCTGGCGCCGATGGGATGGCCGTAGGCCACGGCACCGCCATTGACGTTGACCCGCGCCATGTCGAGCTCCAGCTCGCGCACCACGGCAATCGCCTGAACGGCAAAGGCTTCATTGATTTCGTAGAGGTCGGCATCTTGGCGATGCCAGCCGGTTTTGCGCCAAAGCTGGCGCACGGCCTCGACCGGGGCCATCATCACCCATTTTGGCTCCAGGCCGCTGGCCGCCTGGGCCACCACGCGGAAGCGGGGCTGATGCCCTAAGTTAGGAAGTTTTTGCGCCAACTGCGCGCTGGCTACCACCACGGCGGCGGCGCCATCATTCACGCCGGGAGCATTGCCGGCGGTGATGGAACCGTCTTTTTTGAAAGCGGGTTTGAGCCGGCGCAGGGCTTCGAGCGATGCATCGGCGCGCGGGCCTTCATCCTGACGAAGGATGGTGGACGGCTCGCCTTTTTTCCCGGGAACTTTCACGGCAACGATTTCGGCCTCCAGCCAGCCCTGGCGCTGAGCGGCCACGGCCCGGCGATGGCTTTCCAGCGCGTAGGCGTCCTGCTCCTCGCGGCTGATCTGGTATTTTTCACTTACCAGCTCCGCCGTCTGGCCCATGTGAAAGTCCTCATAGGCATCCCAGAGACCGTCGTGAATCATGGCATCCACCAGGGCGGCATTGCCCAAGCGCAAGCCCTGGCGGGCGCCGGGCAACAGATAGGGGCAGTTGGACATGGATTCCATGCCGCCGGCTACGACGCAATCGCTTTCGCCCAGCTGCACCGCCTGCGCGGCCAGCGCGATGGCCTTCAGCCCCGAGCCGCAGACTTTATTGATAGTCATGGCCGGAACCGTTGCCGGTAATCCGGCGCCCAAAGCCGCCTGGCGGGCTGGATTCTGGCCGCACCCGGCCTGCACGACCTGGCCAAGAATGCATTCACCGATCTGTTCGGGCGCAATTCCGGAGCGGCGCACCGCTTCCCGCACCGCCAGCGCGCCCAGCTGCGGCGCCGTAAATGACGCCAACCCGCCCTGAAAACGGCCGACCGGCGTGCGCACGGCGGCGACGATGATGGCATGGGCAGATGGGTTCATGCCGGGCATGCGCTCTTGGAATCAGTATATGCCCGCGGAAAAAGCCGCGGCCGATGGCGATCTCGCATAGCTCCGCAACGACTCGGCCGGAGAATCATCAGGAAGAGGTTTGAAGGCTGGCATTACGGTTGCGGCAGGTATCGCAGGGACAGATTTCGCGCAGGTAAGTCCAGGTAAATATGCCGCTGTCGTGCCGGTCGTCAAAGTGAAGCTGCAGCGCGTAATGGCCGACGGGTTCGGCGCCGGTGAGTTTATGCCCCGCAGGCTTATACATGGGTAAAGAAATGCCGGCGGTGGGTTGCGCCTTGGTCGAGGTCGGTTTTTCACCAGTGCCGTGGGCATCGGTACAGGTGGCGCAGGGGCATTCGTCGCGCAGGTATTTGATTTCGTAATGGCTGGTGTGCCCGTCCTGCCATTGAATCGTGACGCCCCGGGAAAGCGAAACGTCTATTTTGGCGGGAGTGGGCTGAAGTTCAGGCATTTTTCGACGCCCTCAGCTCAGGCCGAAGGGGCGATGGAAACCAGTTCCGGTTCTGCTTCTTTGATCAGATCCTGAACTTTTTCCGATATGTTCATGGAGCAGAATTTCGGGCCGCACATCGAGCAGAAGTGGGCATCCTTATACCCCTCTTCGGGCAAGCTGGCGTCGTGCATGGCGCGAGCGGTTTCAGGATCGAGTGAAAGCTCGAACTGGCGCCGCCAGTCGAATTGATAACGCGCCCGGGAGAGCGCATCGTCGCGGTCGCGCGCCCCGGGACGATGGCGGGCGATGTCGGCGGCATGGGCGGCGATTTTATACGCGATCAGCCCCTGCTTTACGTCTTCGGCGTTGGGCAGCCCCAGATGTTCCTTGGGGGTAACATAGCAAAGCATGGCCGCGCCATGCCAGCCGATCATGGCTGCGCCGATGGCGCTGGTGATATGGTCGTAACCGGGCGCAAAATCGGTGACGAGGGGACCAAGGGTGTAAAACGGAGCGGCATGGCAGAGCTCGACTTCCTTGTCCACCTGCAGCTTGATCTGATCCATGGGCACATGGCCGGGACCTTCGATCATCACCTGCACATCATATTCCCAGGCTTTCCGGGTTAACTCGCCGAGGGTTTTCAGTTCCGCAAACTGAGCCTGATCGCTGGCATCATGCAGGGAACCGGGACGCAAACTGTCGCCCAGGGAGAAGGAAACGTCGTACTTGCGGAAAATTTTGCAGATGCTCTCGAAATGTTCATAGAGGAGATTCTGCTTGCGGTTTTCCGCCATCCACTGGGCCAGAATGCTGCCGCCGCGGCTGACAATGCCGGTCAGGCGGCCCGCGGTCAGGGGCAGGTACTCGCGCAGAATGCCGGCATGGATGGTCATGTAGTCCACGCCCTGCGCGGCCTGCGCTTCAATGGTTTCAAGCATGATGGCAGGCGTCAGATCGCGCACCTGCCGGACTTTGGACAGGGCTTCGTAGATCGGCACCGTGCCGATGGGCACCGGTGAGTGGCGCAAAATGGCTTCGCGGATGACGGGAATATCGCCACCGGTTGAAAGATCCATTACCGTATCGGCGCCGTAATGAACCGCCACATGCAGTTTGTCGAGCTCAGAGGCGATTTCGCTGCTGACCGCCGAGTTGCCGATATTGGCATTGACCTTGCAGCGAGCGGCCACGCCGATGGCCATCGGCTCAAGCTCGGGGTGGGCAATATTGGCGGGAATAATCATGCGCCCGGCGGCGACTTCATCTCGCACCAGGGCGGGCGCAAGCTGTTCACGCCGGGCCACATATTCCATTTCTTCGGTAATCTCGCCTGAGCGGGCCAGATGCAACTGCGAGAAATTTTCATCGCCGGCCGCAGCCTGACGCTGGCGGCGGCGGGCAATCCATTCCGCACGTAAAGGAGGGGTGGACTGAGGCATAAACTTTACGATAGCACCCTGTTGGATGCGTTTTCCAGCGAGGGATCGTCCGCTTTCAGAATTGGCCAAAACTGTCAAGGCGACGCGGGCGGGTATTCTCGATTAGCATAAAGAAATCGCCGCTGAAATGCTTCCGGGCGGCCGCTCGATAAGATTCCGCATGCCGATACCCCGCAACTTCGAACGCAAGCTGTTTGACCTAATTGAAGTCACCTCGCGCGCGCAGCGCACGGGCGAGTTCGCCAACGGCCTGGCTCAGGCGCTGCTGAAAGACTTAGGGGGGCCGCTGGAACTGCGTGCCACCGGCGTGTTCCAGCCCGAAAATGGCCGTTATGAACTGCGCATGACGGCGGGCGAGCCGCTCTGGTCCCAGATCGAACCCATGCTGACGGCGCGCACCTGGCAGCGCCGGCTGGAGGGAAATTTGTGGTGGGTGCAGCGCGGGCTCAAATACGAAAGTCCGGCGGGCACGGAATGGCTCGATTTAATCCTGATTCCCGTAGGCGCGCGGCTGCAGCGGGTCATGGGCCTGCTGACCCGCTCACTGGCCGGCGATGATGGCCAAGAGCGGGAAGCCGCATTTCAGGTACTGGGACGGCTGGTGCGGCTGTTCGTGGACCGGCATCACCAGAAAGAACGGCTGCGCGAAATCCTGACCCTGGCGCGCGAACAGCAGATGAGCCTGCTGCAAACGGCGCTGCCGCCGGTCTCGGGCTATGACGTGGCCGGCCTTTCGATTCCCGATGAAGAAGTGGGCGGGGATTATTTTCAAATCACGCCGCTGAACAAGCACCTATTCGGCATGGCTATTGCCGATGCCAAGGGCAAAGGCTTCGAAGCCGCGGTGTTGACCACTGGACTGCACACCGCGCTGCGCGTGGCCAACCAGTCGCCGTTCAAAGTGACGCATAAGGTCGAGCTGCTCAACCGCAGCCTGGTGGCGCCGGGGGAAATTCGCAATCTGGTTTCGATGTTCTACGGTGAACTCGATGCTTCAGGCCGCATCATTTATGTCAACTGCTCGCATCCGGCGCCCATTCTGGTGCGCGCCAATAGTCTGGAAGAGCTCTCGGCCGGAGGCTTGTTTCTCGGCCTGGGCGCCGACACCGAGTACGAGCTGGGAGTCTGCGAACTGTCCGCCGGCGATCTGATCGTGGCCTATACCGACGGCTGGAGCGAATTGTTCAACGAAGCCGGCGAGGAGTTCGGAGTCGAGCGGCTGCGCGATACCGTGCGCGGCCTGCACGGCGCAGCGCCGCAGGATGTGATCACTGCGGTGCAGGCGGCCTGCGACCAGTTCCGCGGCCCGGCGCCGTATCATGATGACCGCACGCTGGTCGTAGTCAGGAAAGAATAATCCGGGATGATTCCTGGACGGTATTTTGTCCCGTAAGCCATCGCCCGCTAAAATTGAAGACATGGCCGACGCAATTGTAGTTCTGGAAAACGTGCATAAGGAGTTTCAAGTGGGCAGCGGGAAAATTCCCGCCCTCGACGGCGTCTCTCTGTCCCTTGCGGCGGGCGAGTTTGCAGCGGTGGTGGGCGCTTCGGGAAGCGGAAAAAGCACGCTGCTGCACGTGATCGGCGGACTCACACGCCTGAGCCGCGGCACCATCCGGATCGAAGGCCAGGAGTACGGGCATTTATCCGACGGACAGCGCACCGCCTTGCGGCGGCGTCAGATCGGGTTTGTGTTCCAGAAATTCAACCTGCTGCCCACGCTGACCGCGCGCGACAATATTGAGCTGGCGCGGGCGCTGGCCGGCCATGACCAGCCCGCCGACCGGGCTTATGAACAGGAACTGATCCAGCGGCTGCAATTGGAACAGCGGTTGGATCACCGGCCCAACGAGCTTTCGGGCGGCGAACAGCAGCGGGTGGCGATTGCGCGGGCGCTGATCAACCGGCCCCGCATCGTGCTGGCGGATGAGCCTACCGGCAATCTCGATTCCCGTAATTCCGATGCGGTGCTGGAGATTTTTGTCCACCTGAACCGTGAATTGGGCCAGACCATCCTGATGATTACCCACAACCCCGAAGCGGCGGCGCGGGCGGGGCGCATCCTGCATATGCGCGACGGAAAACTGCTGGTCAACTAGAACTGCAACTCACCGCCCGCCGCCATCCTCGCCAAAGGCACACGCGCAGGCAAATTTAATAGCTGGCTTCCGCGGCCGGGGATTCGGTTCGGAATAACTGGCTATAGTCGCGAGGCTGGACGTCGAGTTTACGGTTTTCCACCACAGAACGAAGTTCGGCCACAACGGCGTCGAGCGGCATTACGCCGCGGTCTTTTTCCTGATAGGTGCGGAGTGAAACCGTCCGTGACTCGGCCTCGCGGCGGCCGACGACGAGCATGTAAGGCATTTTACGCAGCTCGGCTTCGCGCACGCGGTAGCTGATTTTACTTTCCGGCAGCAGCAGCTCGGTCCGCACTCCGGCGGCGGCAAGAGCGGCCAGCACCTCGGCCGCATATTCGGACTGGCCTTCGGCAATGGGCAGAACGGCAGCCTGCACCGGCGCCAGCCAGGCAGGCAGAGCGCCGGCAAAATGTTCCAGCAAGATACCCAGAAAGCGCTCTACGGAACCAAATAAGGCGCGGTGAATCACCACCGGCACGTGCGGCTGGTTATCGGCGGCAATATATTCGAGCTCAAAACGGCGGGGAAGCTGGAAATCGAGCTGCACGGTGCCGCACTGCCACTGGCGGCCGATGCTGTCGTGCACCATGACATCAATTTTGGGGCCGTAAAAGGCGCCCCCTCCGGCATCAACGGCATACTCGAGGCCGGCGGCAGCGAGCGCCTGGCGCAGGCCGGCCTCAGCTTGTTCCCACAGCGATTCCTCGCCTATGGAAGAAGCCGGGCGGGTGGAGAGCGTGACCGAATACCGCAGGCCGAAATAACCGTAAATTTCCGCCAACAATGCCAGCACTCGCCCGATTTCCGCCTGAATCTGGTCTTTGGCGATAAAAATATGGGCATCGTCCTGGGTGAAAACGCGGGCCCGCATCAGCCCATGCAGCGTGCCCATCGCCTCATTGCGATGCAATAACTGACCCTCGCTGATACGCAGCGGCAGCTCACGGTAGGAGTGCTGCCGGGTCTTGTAGAACAGCATGGTGTCGGGACAGTTCATGGGCTTGAGAGCCATTTCAGGTTCTGTTTCGCCGGGCGCAGACGCGGACGGCTTGCCCGCGACCCTGAACATGTTTTCCTGGAAATGTTCCCAATGCCCGGAGGTTTCAAAAAGATCTTTACGGTAGAGAACCGGGTTGAGAATTTCCTGATAACCGGCGCGGGCGTGGGTTTCGCGCCAAAGCCGCAGAAGTTGATCGCGGACGATCACGCCGCGGGGATGCCAGAAGGGGCAGCCGGCCGACCAGGGATGAAAGCTGAACAAATCAAGCTGCTGGCCCAGCTTGCGGTGGTCGCGGGCCTTGCTGTCTTCGAGATATTCGAGATATTCCGCCAGCTCAGCCTCGTTTTCCCAGGCCGTGCCGTAGATGCGCTGCAGCATGGGACGGTGCTCATCGCCGCGCCAGTAGGCACCGGCAATCGAAAGCAGCTTCATATGGCCGCAGGCCTGGGCGTTGGCTACGTGCGGGCCGGCGCAGAGATCAATAAAACGATCCTGTTTATAGAGCGTGACCGTATCGTCGTGCAGGCCTTCCAGCAGTTCGACTTTGTAGGGCTGTTGCCAGGCGGAAAAAAGCTCTAGCGCGCGGGGGCGCGGCAGAGCGGCCCGGAAGAAACCGGGCGCGCGGGCGACGATTTTGCGCATGCGCTTTTCCAGCTCGGGAAGATCGTCCGGGGTGAGCGGGCGGGGCAGTTCCATGTCGTAATAGAAGCCATGCTCGATGGGAGGGCCAATGGCCAGCCGGGCGGTGGGGAAAATTTCACGCACCGCCTGGGCCATCACATGCGAACAGGAGTGGCGGATGCGGCGCAGCCGTTCTGACCGCGGTAATTGGGCCGGCGGCTGGTTGGGCTGCCAGTCGAGACCGGCGAGAATTTCCTCAGGAGCTAAAGCCATGATTTGTTTAGTATCTTATGGAATATGGCGAGAATCACAGTCCCGGAGAACTGGCGGCTTCACGCGGATGCGGCGCGGGAACGCTGCCGGGCGCTGGAGCGGGGCGATATTCTGTATTTTCCCCATACCCCGCTGCACTTCGGAGAAGATGACCTGCAATTTTTGCGGGCCCAGAAACAGAGTGGAGCGAGCTATCACAAAAATATCGCCTACCGGCCAGCCCAGGACCGCATCACCGGCTATGCCGGCGACCAGGAGGAGCGCATGCGAGCGGTACTGGGACGGTTTTCCCGCGCCGCACAGTCCCTGATGCGGGAATGCCTGAGTCCCTTCGCGCTGGAGGTCGAATATGCCAGTTTCCGGCCTTTGGCCGAAGAGACCCGCCAGCTCAAGACACACGCGCGCAATGATCTGCTGCACGTGGATAATTTTCCTACCCGGCCGACTCACGGCAACCGGATTTTGCGTTTTTTTGTGAACCTTCATCCCACGCTGCCCCGGATCTGGCGGACTGGACCGCCGCTGCCGGAGCTGCTGGAACGTTTTGGCGCCATCTCCGGGGTGATCGAGAAGACGCGGGCCGGTGCGGGGAAACAAAAATGGCTGCGCGGATTCCAACGGCTGGGATTTCCGGTTCAATCACGCCCGGAATATGACCGTTTCATGCTGAGCTTTCACCACTGGCTGAAGGAAAACCAGGCATTTCAAAATGATCCCGGGCATGCTCGCTGGGAATTTCCGCCCATGTCAAGCTGGATGGTCTTCACGGATACCGCCAGTCACGCGGTACTGGGCGGCCAATTTGCCATGGAACAGACCATGCTGGTCAGTCGCGGGTCGCTGCTGGAGCCGAAAATCGCGCCCTCCACTCTGGTGGAAAATCTGATTCAGAGCCGCTCGGCCTGATGACAATTTCATGACAAATTCCCGATTTCGGCCAGCTTGAAATCAGGTGTGGGCGGATAATCAGATCATGCTGGCAAAGCCGGCGGAAACCGGGAACAACGCGGGGATCGGAGTTCAATGATGCGGGGAATATGGCGCCGCCAGCTCGCGCTGGCGGCGGCACTGGGCGCGGCGTGGATCGTGACAGCACATTTCATACTGCTGCCATTGACCGCGGCCTGGCTGCCGGAAACCGGATTGTTGCTGATCGGCGGGCTACTGCTCTGGCGATGGGTGGAGCGGACCGCCCGGCGGCAGGAACGCGAATGCGAACGGCAAACCGAGCTGGCGCGGCAAAGCCTGGAAAGCGGTCAGCCGCTACCGGTGCTGGCGGGTGATTTAGCTGAAACTCTGGTGACCGGGCTGCGGCCCGCCTGGGAAGAACGCGAACAGCGGGATGCGGTCAACCAGAGGCAGGCCGAACGGCTGCATTCCATTTTAGAGAGCCTGGATACAGCGGTGATAGCGGCAGCCGCGGACCGGCGCGTCATTTTTGCCAATTCGGCGGCGGCCCGGCTTTTCCACTGGGGCGCCCCCCCGGCGGCAGGAGAGCGGCTGACGGCGCTGCCGCGGATTGCGCAACTGGAGCAATGGGCTACCGAGGTCATCAGCGAAGCCACGCCGGCGGGCGGGCGCCTGCGCCTGCCCGATGAACGCACCCTGCAAGTCGTGCTGACGCCGCTGGAAGGCGGTGGATTTGTGCTGCTGGCTCACGATATGACCGAGACCTCGCATCTGGAAACTCTGCGCCGGGACTTTATCGCCGGCGTCTCGCATGAGTTACGCACGCCGCTGGCCTCGATCCAGGGCTATGCCGAAACTCTACTCGAGAGCGCAAACGAACGGCCGAGCCAGGAAATCCGCTTTCTGAATATCATTCTGGCTAATGTGCGGCGGTTGACCCGGCTGGCCAGCGAAGATC
>JAKATS010000382.1 GCA_021818645.1 Acidobacteriota bacterium
ATCTATCCAACAATGTAACGGTTTGCAATGCGTTGCGGCTAGCCAAGGGTCCTTGTTCTTCAGTTACACGGCCGCTGCGGATAGAATCTTCCACGCTGCGTACCAACAATTGCGCTCCTAATTTTCCCGCCAGCCAATCACGAAAAATCAAGGTTTCGGAAAAATTATGGCCGGTGTCAATATGTAGCCAGGGCAGAGGGGACTTGCCGGGGGCAAAGGCCTTGTGGGCCAAATGGGCCAGGGTAATTGAATCCTTGCCGCCGGAAAACAGAATGACAGGCCGCTCGAACTGTCCGGCCACCTCGCGCAGTATATATATGGCTTCATTTTCCAACTGCATTAGATGGTGCTGTATCGCCATGAATTGCCCAAAGAACAAGACTCGATTAAATTAATTATCCTAAATTTTACAAAGGAATGTGCTAGGTTGCATGGACCAAGCGTTGATTTCCGGCCGGGTATGTATGCAGCGGTCGGACCCAAGTGGCATCGGGGAGGGTAATTTTGACGCCACCGTTGATAGCGGAAACCGCCAGCGCCACTGCGTTTTTTTCCTTGCGGATCAGGCGGCCCTGGGCGCCGCGCATTGGGCCGTCTATAATTTCCACTTCATCGCCCAATTGCACCGTGGGCAGGGGGTCGAACTGCAGGCCGCTGGTGAGTAATTGCTGAATGGCCGCAATTTCATGCTCATGGACTACAGCGGGGCGATGGTCCTGGGTCACGAACCAGAGGAACCCCGGCGCCTGGACGGCCCGGTAGCGATCAGTTTCCCGCAGCCGGACAAAAACGTAGGAGGGAAACAAGGGCAGATCGAGCAGCTTGCGCCGGTCGCTCCAGCGCCGCCAACTGCGGTAGGTGGGCAGAAACACCTCCCAACCGCGCTGCTGATAAAAATCCCGAACCTTGTGCTCGTAATGGGAGCGGGTGTAACCGGCCAGCCATTGGCCAGGAGAGGTATTATCGCCGGGCAAACCTCCGGCCTGAGAGTCACAGACTCTGTTTTGTGATGCGTCTGGCAAACCAGACCCCCTCCCCGGGTTCCTTTACGGGAACCAGGCTAGTTTCACACTTCCGCTTCTCCATCGAGTCTTTGGGAAGATACAGGATGATTCAGCGAATGAGAAATCAATCTGTCAAACCAAAGAGTAGCCCAGTTGCAAAGGCCGGGTCAAGGAGTTTTCCCTTAGAAAACACTAATGAGTGAACCATATTCGAGATCAGGCAAGGGTAAGCCTGACACCAAGATTCAAGGCCGCAGGCTGGCGCCGGTAACCGGCTTGCCGCAGAAGCTGTGGATCGGCCTGGGTGTAATGCTGATAGCGGCCCTGCAGGTCGCCGGGGAAGGGAATGTAGTGGATTTGGAGCGGCAAATCCACTGCCGCAGCCACCGCCGCAGCCATTTCATTGAAACTATGGCTGGCGCCGGTGCCGGCATTGAAAATGCCGTGATGAACCGGCGGTGCAGAGTTCGCCGAAGCGGGCAGCGGTTCACCCTGGGTATCCGCCAAGCCGGCAAAAAACAGGTTCATGCGGCAAAGATCGCCGACGAAGACAAAGTCTCGCCGCTGTTCGCCATCCGGGTAGCCTCCCGAGCCGACAAAGAGCCGGATGGTTCCGGTTTCCCGCAGCTCATGGGCGAAATGGTGCGCGGTCGAGGCCATTCTGCCTTTATGCTGCTCGCGCGGGCCATAGACGTTGAAATAGCGCAGACCCACCACGGTGGATTCGGCGGCCGGCAGAATGCGGCGCACGTAGTTGTCAAACAAGAGTTTGGAATAACCATATATATTCAGTGGATTTTCATTTTCCGGCTGCTCGGCAAAGTTCCGGCTCAGCCCGTAAACCGCGGCGGACGAGGCATAGATGAACGGAATGCGATGGCGCAGGGCGAAGTGCAGCAGTTCCCTGGAATAGGTAAAGTTGTTGTCGAGCATGTAGCGGCCGTCGTCTTCGAGAGTGTTGGAGCAGGCTCCCTGATGGAAGATGGCGCGAATGGCGGAGGCCGGCGGGCGATCGGCCAGAATATTCTGCCGGAAATCGTCCAGATCAACAAAATCGCTGATTTGCGCGCCCAGCAAATTGCGGAACTTGGAGGCGGGCTGGAGGCGGTCCACGCAGAGGATGTCGGTGTGCCCCCAGGCATTGAGGGTGTGAATCAGATTGCTGCCGATGAAGCCGGCGCCGCCGGTGACGATGAACATGGGAATGAGAATTGAAGGCCGGGTTTAATTATAGGGAAGATCCGCCGGATTGCGCGCAGCCTGCCGCAGGCCGGCAAGATCAATCGGCACCGTACCCAGCCGGCCGACGACCACCCCGGCGGCCAGGTTGGCCAGCGCGAGCGCGTCCGGCAATGGCCAGCGGGCGGCGGCGGCGAGGGCCAGCAGGGCAATGACGGTATCGCCGGCGCCAGAGACATCACGCACCTCGCGCACCTGCGCCGGGAGGTGCAGGTCGTTTTCGGGGCGCGGCGCGACCAACGCGATGCCGTGCTCGCTGAGCGTGACGGTGAGGTACTCAAGCGCCAACGGCGCCAGCAGGGTTCGAGCGAGCTCCAGCAACTGCCGGGTGGTTGCGTCAAGACCGGAACTGAGAACCGGTTCGGCCGCGGCCAACAGAGGACGACGGTCCGTAGCCAGCCCATGCAGGTGGACGGCCAGTTCGCCGAAGTTGGGGCAGAGCGTGGTGGCGCCGCGGTATTTGGTAAAATCCCGGCCTTTGGGATCGACCAGCACCGGAATCCCGCGGCGGCGGGCGGCGGCGATGAGCTGGCGGCAGACGGGTTCACTTGCCACGCCTTTGGCGTAGTCGGAGATGATGACGGCGGCGACGGAAGGGACCAGTTGGTCTAATTTTTTCAACAGGGCGGCGGATTCGGTTTCCGGAATGGGGTCGTTGCTTTCAACATCGAGGCGCAAAAGCTGCTGCCGGCCGGCCATGATGCGGGTTTTGCTGATGGTCGGATGGGAACAGCGGCAAAGATCGCCGGTCGGAATGCCGGCGGATTCGAGGAGCTGACCAAGCTGGGCTGCCTCATCATCGGCACCGATCAAGCCCGCGAGCTTGACCGGAACGCCCAATCCAGCCAGGTTCATGGCCACGTTGGCTGCGCCGCCGGGCGTGGCCGTCCGGCGGGCCGAGCGCAGAACCGGCACCGGGGCTTCGGGGGAAATGCGCTCGACCGCGCCCCACAGATACTGGTCCAGCATGACATCTCCCACCACCAGGATCGGGTAGCGGCTAAAGTCGGTTTCGAGCAATTCCAAGAGTCGGGAAGCCATGAATCGAAATCATTATATATGCGGTCAGCGGCTGAAGCGGGCTTGCAGGCTGGTTTGGGCGAGAATATGCCCGCGCAATGCATGAAACAATTCGCGATATTGCATGCCGCTTGGAATATTTAGTTTTGCGTTTAAAGCATAAAGCGTCAGTTGATATATATGCTCCGGTCCCGGCGGCGGGCAAGGGCCGGAATATCCGATTTTTCCATACGAGTTGCGGCCCTGTTTTACGCCGCTGGAAAGTTTGGCCTGATGGGCCAAGTGCTGCGGCAAGCCCCGGACATCCGGGTTGATGCCGTACACCAGCCAATGCACAAAATTCTGGCTGCTGCGATCCACCAGGACCAAAGCCCAGCCTTTGGTTCCTGACGGAAAACCCGTCCATGAAACAGCGGGTGAAAAATTCGCCCCTTCGCAGGTAGCGCTTTTGGGCACGGAACCGTTGACGGCAAACCCTGGGGCCAAAAGAGTTATCCCTGGGCTGGTGGTGTAATTTTTTTTGAGGGTGGCCGGTTTGGCGCAGGCGATAAAGCCGGCGAAAATCGCGACTGCCAGGAAGAGCCAAACACGATGTAAACCTGAATGATTCAATGGCATGACGTTTCTTCTTCGGCCTCGGCTGCCCGGCGCAACCGCTCAAGGGACCACTCAGCCTGTTCACGCACCATTGCGATCGAATGAGCGGCCAAGCGCTGAAGAATCGGAATGAATCGGGGTTGGCCGCTGTTGCCCATGGCCAGCGCGATATTGCGCAGCCAGCCTGAATACTTGACCCGGCTCATGGCCGAAGGGCGGAAAAATGCACGAAATTCCGCTTCGCTCCAGCCGGCCAAAGTTTCGAGGTCGGGTAAAAAGAGCTCCGGCCGGGGTTGGAATTCAGCCGCCAGGGTGCGGGGAGATTTGCGGTTCCAGGGACAAACGTCCTGGCAAATATCGCAGCCAAAGATGTTCCGGCCCATGGGAGCGCGGATAGATTCAGCAATCGGGCCGCGGTTTTCGATATTCCAGTAGGCCAGACATCGGCTGGCGTCCATTTTGTAAGGCGTATCGAGGGCGCCAGTCGGACAGGCTTCGATGCAGCGCCGGCAACTGCCACAGCGGTCGGGAAGAGGCGTAGCAGAGGGCAAAGAAAGCGACAGCACCAGCGCACCCAAAAAGCAGAAAGAACCACCCCGGGGATGAATGAGGCAGGTATTTTTGCCGATCCAGCCCAGACCCGCATGGCGAGCATAGACGCGCTCGAGCAGAGGCCCGGTATCCACAAAAATTTTCAGCTCCGGCTGGGCATCGTGGGCCAATTCGCGGATGCGCTCGGACAACCGCTGGAGTTTTTTGCGCAAGATCTCGTGGTAGTCGCCGTTGCCCCAGGCATAGCGTGAAACCCATCCGCGCCCGACGGCGCCGGCGGCTGGAATCTCGGTTGAGCGGGGCGCCGGGGCATCGTAAATAAGCGCGCAGCAGACCACCGATCGGGCCCATGGCAGGACGTTGCGAATGTCTTCGCGAAGATAGGGCGCCGGCCGGTTGGGCTCTTCGCCGGCTGTCTTGCGCGCCAGGTATTCCATGGTGGCCGCGCGGCCCTGTTCGATCCAGGGAGCGAAGTGGTTGAGTTCGGGCAGCGCCTCAGCGGGCGCTATGCCGGCCCGGTCAAACCCCAGTTCAACCGCGGCGGCAAGAATGTCCTGGGAGAGCATAGGAAAAGCGGCGATGCGAGGCTGAACTCTTGGCTAACATGATACGCTGAGATTTTTGCGGGAAGATTCTGTGTTGATCAGCTATCGCGGCCACCGGCCGGCTGTTGCGGCCTCAGCCTTCATTGAAACCACAGCCCGGATCATTGGCGATGTCACCATTGGCGAGGACGCCAGCATCTGGTTTTATGCCGTGATCCGCGGCGATGTCAGCTCGATCCACATTGGCCGTGAAACCAACATTCAGGACCATTGCGTGCTGCACGGCATGAAAGACCGGTTTTCGGTTGCGCTAGGCAATCGGGTTACCGTTGGTCATTCCGCCACGCTGCATGGGTGCGCGATCGAAGATGAATGCCTGATCGGCATGGGCGCGATTGTGCTCAACGGAGCGCGGATCGGCCGCGGATCGATTGTAGGCGCCGGGGCGCTGGTACCTGAAGGCCTGCAAGTGCCTCCGGGGTCGCTCTGCCTGGGACTGCCGGCCAAGGTGGTGCGGCCGCTCACCGCCGAAGAAGCCGCATCCATCGGCCGTTATGCCGATAACTACCTGGGCTATAAGGCGCAGTATCTGGCGGAAGCCGCGATGCAGCGCCAAGCCTGAAATTTTCCGCAGTTTTTACAGATTGATATAAATACAATTCATGATCACAGTCATTAAAGGCATGCGCGATTTGCTCCCTCCCGAGTCGGGATGGTTCGCGCAACTGGAATCGGAAGCGCGGGCGATCTTTGCCCAGTACGGGTTTGCTGAGATTCGCACCCCCATCCTGGAGCGCACCGAGCTTTTCACCCGCTCCGTCGGCGAAGAGACCGATATTGTCGGCAAGGAGATGTACAGCTTTGCCGATCGCGACCAGACTTCGCTGACCCTGCGCCCGGAAGCCACCGCAGCGGTGGTCAGGGCTTATGTCGAGCACCGCCTCTGGGATCAGCCCGGGTTAGCGCGGCTCTATTACAGCGGACCCATGTTCCGGCGCGAACGGCCGCAAAAAGGCCGTTACCGGCAATTTTTTCAGATCGGGGCCGAGGTGCTGGGCGGCGATGCGCCCCAGATTGACTATGAGCTGCTCGAAATGCTCGCCCGGCTGCTCGATCGCATCGGTCTGGCCGGCTGGACGCTGAAGCTGAACTCAGTGGGATGCGCCCAGGACCGCGAACGCTATCAACAGGCCCTACGGGCCGCGCTTGAGCCGGTCAAAGGCGGCATGTGCGCCGATTGCCAGCGCCGGGCCGAAACCAATCCGCTGCGCGTGCTCGACTGCAAGCATCCGGAAGATCAGCCAATCATCGCCACGCTGCCGGCCTTGCAGGATTATCTCGATGACGGCTGCCGCAACCATTTCGAGCAACTGCAAAAGCTATTACAAGCCGGCAAAATCGAATACCAGAATGAACCTCGTCTGGTGCGCGGCCTGGATTACTATAGCCGAACCGCGTTTGAGTTCCAGCACAGGGCTCTCGGCGCGCAAAATGCATTGCTCGGGGGCGGCCGCTATGATCAACTGGCCGAGCGCCTGGGCGCGCCCAAGGGCACGGGCGCAGGCATTGGATTTGCTATCGGGCTGGATCGTCTGGTCAGCGTCTGGCGCGAGCTCACCGCACCCGCACCGGCGCAAACAGATACCGGTGCAACGACCGACGCCGAAACGCGTACGGGTATTTACCTGGCTCCGCTGGGTGAGCCAGCGTTGATTCCGGCGCTGGAGCTGGCGCGACAGTTGCGCCAGACGGGAGCAGGGAAGAAGCGCACGGATGCCATGATTGCTGTGGTGGTCGGCGATGCCGCTCTGGCCGCGAAAAAACATCTGCAATTGGCCAGCCGCGCCCATTACCGCTGGGTGGTACTGCTGGGTGAGCGCGAAATCGCGTCGCGCGAGCTGACGGTTAAAGACCTGGCCAGCGGAAATCAGTCTGCCCATGTCTGGGAGCAAGTTGCACTTCATTTGGGACTGTAATCAAGCGATAATTAAGATTAAGCGTTTGCAAAATTCTATTTCTCCCATACGCCCTTGGCCCAAGCACCCCAAACCCTGACTGAGCACCTGAAAATCGAGCGCCGCAGCTTTCTCATCGGCAGCATCGCGATTCTGCTCGTGATTGGCTTTGTGGAAGCCGGCCTGACACTGCTCTACAACCCCGGCTGGAGCCACCATCCTCCTTCGGTGGCCCAGGAAATCGCTGCCATGCAGCAGGCGCAGGCCCAGCATCCCTGGGCTTTCATGCTGCTGCTGGTGAGCACGGCCATGGGACTGCTGTTTTTGAATCTGCGGCTTTCGCGCATTCTAGGCCGGCCGCGGGGGGCGTTCATTCAACCCCAGCCGGGGCAGAAGCCCACAGGTGTTTACGCACGCAATGGCCGCAGTTTCGCCTGGCAGGCCGTGCTGATTCTGAACGCGGTTTGTATGAGCATGAATATCGGCCTGCCGGAGATCATTCTCATCATCATCCTCACCCGCTGGGCCAATCAGGCCGTTCGCGCCAGCCAGCAGAACCCTGCGGCCGGATCGGCCTGGCCGCAATCCACTTCCAACTCATGAACGCCGCTTCCGCCGCTTCCGGCCCTTCCGCATTGTCCCCTTTACCCGAAACTCCGCGCACCCACGGGTGCGGTGAGCTGCGCTTGGAGCATGCCGGCCAAACCGTGATTCTAGCCGGCTGGGTGCTGCGGCGGCGCGATCTTGGCGCACTGCTGTTTTTCGATCTGCGAGATCGCGGCGGCGTGGTGCAGGTGGTGTGCAATCAACAGACGCAGCCCGAGGTCCACGCGCTGGCCGAGCAACTGCGGAGCGAATATGTGGTCTGGCTGGAGGGCGAGGTGGTGCGACGCGCAGCCGAGACCGTGAATCCCGCGCTCGCCACCGGCGAGGTTGAAGTCGTAGCCCGGCGTCTGCTCATCCTCAATGATGCCCGCACGCCTCCTTTCAGCCTTGATTCCGATGCGCCCGCTGCGGAAGATGCCCGCCTGCAATACCGGTTTGTGGATCTGCGCCGGCCCTCAATGCAGCGAAACTTGAAGCTGCGGCACGATCTGGCGATGGCGGTGCGGCGCTATTTCGACGCGCAAGGGTTCTGGGAAATTGAAACCCCGTTTTTGACCCGCTCGACCCCCGAGGGGGCGCGGGATTATCTGGTGCCCAGCCGGGTGCATCCGGGGGAATTCTATGCCCTGCCGCAGTCGCCCCAGCTGTTCAAACAGATTCTGATGATGGGCGGCTGTGAACGCTATTTTCAGATCGTGCGCTGCTTCCGCGACGAAGATCTGCGCGCCGACCGCCAGCCGGAGTTCACACAAATTGACGTGGAGATGAGCTTTCCCACGCTGCCGGCCATCTACGATCTGGTTGAGGGTCTGCTGGAAGCGGTTATGGCCGTCACTGAACGCAAGCTGGCGCGGCCGTTTCCCCGCCTGAGCTGGAAACAGGCCATGTTCGAGTACGGCTCCGATAAACCCGACCTGCGTTTGCCGGGAATGGCCGAAGTTTCCAAGCTGCTGATCGGGCCGGCGCGCGAGCAACTCAAAGTGCGTGCCGGGCAGCCGGTATTTTTAATTCGCATTCCGAAAGCGGGCGAACTCTCACGCCGGGAGCGCGATGATCTGCGCCCGTGGGCGGAGGGCCGGCCGGTCAAATTATTCGAGGACTTTGCCCGGATTGAAAAATCTTTTCCCGAATTTGCGGCATCCGCGCGAATTGCGGCGGGAGCCCAAGCAGGCGATCTGCTGGTGCTGCTGGGTGAACCGGAGAGCGGCTCGCTGCCGGCCTGGGAACTGGCCAGGCAGGCGGGGCAGCTGCGGCTCTGGCTGGGGCAACGTTTTGCCGAGCGTCATGGCACTTTTGCCGCGGGCGAGTTCCGGTTTTGCTGGGTCACGGAATTTCCCATGTTCGAGTGGGATGAGGCGGAGAAGCGCTGGAACGCGGCCCACCATCCCTTTACCGCGCCACGGGAAGCAGATTGGCCGCATTTAACCTCCGCGCCGGAAAACGTCTATGCCCAGGCATACGATGTGGTTTTAAACGGAGTTGAGCTGGGTTCGGGCAGCATCCGCAACCACCGCGCCGAAGCGCAAAGCCGGATATTTGCCGCACTGGGCATGAATGAAGAAGAGGCGCAGCGGCGTTTCGGGTTTTTCCTCGAAGCGCTGCGTTATGGCACTCCGCCGCATGGCGGCATCGCGCTGGGGCTGGACCGGCTGGTGATGATCCTGGCTGGTGAAAATTCCATTCGGGAAGTGATTGCTTTTCCCAAGACCGCCAGCGCTACTGACATTATGATGAGCGCCCCTACGCCGGTTTCCCCACGCCAGTTGCGCGAACTGGGGCTGAATCTGCGCGCTGAAACGCCCCGCCGTTGAACCACGCCTAATACGGGTTCGATCCGGACCGCCGATTTTTATCGCATTTATGCGGCTTCCACGACCATGCGCAGGGTCAAGTGCTTGCGGATGACTTCCGGGTTCAGCCGCTTGTGCATATAGACCTTGGATTCGCTGTTGTTGAGGATATTGCGCTCAAACTTCAGCACATCAAAATGCAGATGGTCGAGCGTGGCACGCATGCCATAGAAATGATTTTTGGTCTTGACCACCAGTTCGTCATAAGCATTGCGGTGCGCCCATTCCTCCTGCTGTTCGGTCAGGGCGCGGTAATGGCCCTGGCCGCGCCATTGTTTGCGGGTGCCCCCGATCCAGCTATAAAATACCCGCCGCTCGCGCAAATCCAGGCAATCGGCCAGGCGCCCGGTTAAATCAAGCAACTGGGGTTCGTGCTCCAGGGGCCGCAGTTCATGACCCACCTTGAAGGCGACCGGAACCATATGGTCGGGGTCTTCCGGCGCGCTGCCCATAGAGAGCAGGATCAGGTGCTCGCGCCCGCGCAGCCGCTGCATGATCTCGACCGCGGTCTTGCGCTCGCGAAACTCCTCGAAATACTGTTCCATGTATTCAATTTCGAGGCTGCCGCGCTCGAGGGAAAATTGCTGGATAATGTGTTCCAAAGCTGTCTGACTCCCGGTCTGGTCCGGATGCTGAGACCGCATCCGGCCCAGCGCCGAATCCCTCCGTATTTTGCCCGCAATCGCGCAGCCGCGCAACCGAAGCGTCTTGAGCCTCCATCGAGCTGAGCCGAGCACGTTATTCTATATACAGGCAGTTCCGCGATGAGCCGCGGTACTCTCCCCGGCGCGGCCGCTTAAGCCGGCCGTCGAATGCGCCGGGCCAATTTCATTGTGTTCACAGAAAACATGA
>JAKATS010000342.1 GCA_021818645.1 Acidobacteriota bacterium
CCGATCTGCCGGCTGAATTCTGATAAGCTTTTCCGCCCTTCACCGCCAGCCGTACCGCGGCCAGCGGCACGCCCGGCAGCCGCACGATCCGCACCCGCAGGCCATTCGGAAATTGATCGCTGTCGGGCCGCGGCGGGGAATCATCGGGTATGCGCGGGGGCAGGACGGCCGCCGGACGGGACGTTTTTACGGGTGTTGATTCAGGAGTCGCCGCGGCGGGCAAAGGCGAGCGCGCGGCGTTCACCCCCGGCGTGGGCATATCCACCAGCAGGGTTGTGCGGGCGTGCACCAGGTATTGCTGGTCAATATGAACAATGTCCCGCGGCTGCACCCGTAAAATGCGCAGCAAGCCAATATGCTTGCGGCTGTTTTTCACCCGCGCCCACTGCCGCGCCATTCCGCCGGAGGTCTGCCGCGCTCGCCACCATGCCGCGGCCATGCCGGCTTGCGCCCGGGCCAGGTCATTTCCGCTAATGCCGTTCACCGAAATCTCATGGATTTCCCGAAAAATCAGCGCTTCCTCCAGGGCGGAATGGTTTTCAGGCGGATAGAGCGCCATCGCGCCCATCACTCCCGGCGCTTGATAGGCCTGCCAGGAGGTGAATGGAAATCCCAGACCGCCGCTGATTTCCAGAGCGGCATGGCGGCGCTCGATCATGGCCTGCGCGGTCCGGCTTTTCGGTCCATGAAATAACATCCAGCCCAGCACGGCCGCGGCCGGGTAGTCGCGATTTCGCCGCCGCGGGCCCGGCCAGGCGATGGCGATGGCCGGCCAATGCGCGGCCGGATCATGCATGGAGTACTGCCGCTCCTGAACCGGATGCGGCCAGCGAATCTTCGGCCGGGCCGGCCGGGGCCGGCGCGGGAGGGTGCGGAAAATTCGCTCCGCCTCGTGCAGCACCGGCAGCCGCCGGCCGGGAGTGACCACCACTACCACGGCATTGGCGGGCACATAATAGCGTTGAAAAAAGGCCAGCCCTTCGCCCGGCGTGAGGTGAGAAAGATCAAAGCCATTGCCCCAGGCGGCATGGCGATCCGCCCAGCCGGGAAAAATCGCCAGCGGCAGGCCCACCCGCAGCAGTCGGGCATACGGCACTTGCCATTGCCGGCGTTCCCGTGCCAGGACCGCTGCGCGGACCGGCGCGAACCCCGCCGCTGTCGGCGCGCGCAGCCACCGTGCCGCCCGGCGTAATAAATCCGGCAGTGCGGGCAGTGCCACGGTTTGCGACGCCCATACCGCGTCCGGACTGACCCGGTAGTTGACTTGGGGATAGGCCGCCAGGGCGGCCGGAGATCGGGCGCTAAATACCCAGCGCGCCACCACGTGCGCGACTCCGGCCTCGCCTCGCGCATCGTCCCGGCTGCCGGCCTGCAACCGCAGCGCCAAGCTGGCTACCGGCGCTCCGCGCCGGCGCAGTACCCGCAGGCGCAATCCATTGGCTAGTTTCAGGTGCAGGTCGGGCGCCGGGGGTTTCACGGCCCATCCCGCCGTAACCAGGACTGCGGCCAGCAAAACGCGCGATCGCGGCCGGCCCAAATGATTTTTAACCATGCGTCTGCGCCTGTTACCAGCTTATATGGATTCAGTCCGCGGGGCCCGCGCCCGGCATTTTTCACCCTTGCAGGCTTAGAATAGGAGTGGTTGTACTTCGAGGATTCATTTGAGCCCCGATCATCCCGCCGCGTTAACGGAAAAAATCCTGCACCTCATCGCTGAAGAAATGGCGATTGAGGAAGCCGAGCTTTCTCCCACTGCCTCGTTCACCGAAGATCTGAACCTGGATGAAATTGATATCGCCGAACTGCTGATGCAAGCCGAACAACAGCTCGGCGCCCGGGAGTTCAGCGACGCTGACTGGGAGCAGATTCGCACCGTGGGCGACTTCATACAGATCGTGGAACAGCATCTGGAGCGCAAGGGCAAGCCAGCCGCCAGGGGCAAAGAGGCGAAAAACCACGCCAAAGCCAAAGCTTCCGAGCATAAGAAAAAGCCGGCGGAAAAGCCCAGGGTGAAGCCCGCGGCCAGGGCGAAAAATTCAAAAGCCATAAAATAAAAATTATTTGCAACGGCATGGCCGCGGCAGTAACGGCGCAACCGAGCCCATTCGCTGAGGGGCTCTGCTAGATCGCAGGCCGAGGAGCGGGATTCCCGCCAGGCCCCGTCCGATGCCAGCCGAGGAATTATGCGACACATTTCCACCACCGAGGCCGAAAGCGGGAACGGCGAAGCAAGAAAATTGGCCCCGCCACTGAAAGTCAAACGTCGGGAATTTTCGCAATCCCTGCTTGGCATGCTGGCGGCTGCGTCCGGCGCGGTGGTGAAGCCATCGCGGGCGCTTTCCGGTTTCACGCCAGGCGCGGACGTAAAGCTCACGACGCAACAGATCAAGCTCTACCAGGCATCGCTGCCCCCGCTGGAGAGCCAATTGCGGAAAATTCGCCGTTTCCCTCTCGGCTATTCTGATCCCCCGGCCAGTGTGTTTATTTCTCCGCCTGCGGTGGTTCTGAAGCCTTCCCGAAGGCCATGAAATCCCTGCTGCCATCTCTGGCCTTTGCTAGTCTGGCTCGGCTCGGCGCGGGCCTGCGCCGCCGCGAATTCACCGCGGTTGAACTGACAGAATTTTATCTGGCCCGGCTGCAGCGTTATGGGCCGCGGCTGAATGCCGTGGTCACTTTGATGCCCGAGCTGGCTATGGAGCAAGCCCGGCGCGCCGATCGTGAGCTGGCGGCGGGGCATGATCGCGGCCCGCTGCATGGCATTCCCTGGGGCGCCAAAGATTTGCTCGATACCGCCGGCATTCGCACCACCTGGGGTGCGCCGCCGTTTGCCGATCGCGTTCCCCCATCCAATGCCACGGTAGTGGCCCGGCTGGAAGCCGCCGGCGCGGTGCTGGTTGCAAAGCTCGCCATGATCGAGTTGGCCGGCGGCGGCAACTACAACGTGGCTTCGGCTTCGCTCACCGGGCCGACGCTGAATCCCTGGAATCCAAAACGCTGGACCGGCGGCAGCTCGAGCGGTCCGGGCGCGGCCGTAGCCGCCGGCCTGGTGGTGTTTGCCATCGGTTCAGAAACTTGGGGCTCGATCGTAAACCCCTCCACCTGGTGTGGAATTACCGGCTTGCGTCCTACCTATGGCCGGGTCAGCCGCGCCGGCGCCATGGCCTTGAGCTGGAGCATGGATAAGCTTGGCCCCATGGCCCGCTATGCCGCCGACCTGGGGCCGATTCTGGCCGCCATTGCCGGGCCGGATGAGCGGGACGCAACCGCCCTGGATGCCGATTTTTCACTGCCCGCCGCATCGCCGCACCGGCTGGAAGGCATACGCATCGGGTATTTTCCGCTTGCCAGTCTGCCCGCCGCGAGCCCGCTCCGTCCTCTCTATCCGGCCGCGCTGCGGCAGTTACGGCGCTTGGGCGCGACCCTGATTCCCGTCCGCCTGCCCGATCTTCCTTACGGCGCGGCGGCGACAACCATCCTGTCTGCCGAAGGCTCCGCCGCCTTTGCCAACCTGATTTCCAGTCCCGAGTTGCAAAAGCTGGCCGACCCTACCCAGATTGCCGGCCTCTATGCCGGCACTCGCCTGCGCGCGGTGGACTATTTGCGGGCCGCGCAGTTGCGGCGCCGCGCGCAGCAGGCGATGGAAGAATTTTTCCCTCGCCATCACCTCGATATTCTGCTCCACGCGGGTTCGCGCTGGCTGCCGCCTTTGGCCGATCTTCCCTTCGATCAGCAGCCACCCGCCCAGCCTGCGCCCAAAACCAAAACCCCATCCGCCCCGGCCAATTTGCCGGATTTTTATGATCTTTCCGGCGCCGGTAATCTGCTCGGCCTGCCCGCCATCGCCTTCAATATCGGCTTCGATGCCCGGCACAAACTGCCGATGGGGCTGGAGCTGGCCGCACCGCCTCTGCAGGAAGCTCTTTTGCTGCGTGTCGCCATGGCTTACCAGCGCGCAACTCCCTGGCACCGGCAGCATCCGGATCTGTCGGCGATCTGATTCATGGCGTACGGATTCATCCAAACCTGGCGCCGCGGTGGATTGGAAATCAGCACCGATCCCAGGCGCCTGCCTCTGCGGCGCGTCCATGCTTTATTGGCGGGGACCTATTGGGCTGAGGCGATCCCGCTTGCAGTGGTGCGGCGCGCCGTGAAAAACTCCCTGAACTTCGGCCTCTATGATACGTCGCAAACCGGCGCGGCCGCGCTGGCCGGGTTTGCCCGAATCATCAGCGACTACGCCACCTTCGCCTATCTGTGCGATGTGGTTATCGCGCCCGAGTCGCGCGGCCGGGGCTGGGGAAAGTGGCTGATGGAATGCGTTCTGGTGCACCCGCAGCTGCAACAGTTGCGGCGCTGGTATCTGGCCACGCTCGATGCCCAGCCGCTGTACGCCCGATTCGGTTTTATTCCTGTGCCGGAGCCGGAGCGCCACATGGAAATCCGCCGGTCGGGCCTTTATCGGGATGCGGAATTTCTCCACCGCTGGCTGGCGGCCCGCGGTGAAGTCCTGACGGCGCACCGGCCGAGTCGTTGAAGAGCTATGCGAGATCGCAGGCGGGGGTACCCGTTCGCCGAAAGGCGAATGGGTCCCGGGGTTCCTGCTAGGTCCCGTCCGGTGCCGGTCACATGAGGCTGGGCTGCATTTTTACCATCGAGGCCGGACACTGGAACGGCGAAGCAAAAAAAGTGGCTCCGCCACCCGGAAGCGCATGATGGATTTTGCCGAGATTCTTGCCGCCCGCGGCCGGCTCGCCGGCCGCATTCATCGCACGCCGGTGCTGCGTTCGCATTCGCTCGATCGCGCCGCCGGTTGCCAGGTCTATTGCAAAGCGGAAAATCTTCAGCGTGGCGGCGCCTTCAAGATTCGCGGCGCCATGAATCGCCTGCTGCAGTTGACGCCCGCCGAGCGGGAACGCGGTGTAGTCGCTTTTTCCAGCGGCAATCATGCCCAGGCGGTCGCGCTGGCCTGCCGCGATCTTGGCGTCAGCGCCGTGCTCGTGATGCCGGCCGATGCCCCGCGCCTGAAAATTGCCGCCGTGCGGGATTTCGGCGGCCGTGTGGTTCTCTACGACCGCGCCGAGCAGAATCGCGAAGCGCTGGCCCGGGACATGGTGGTTCGCGAAGGCCGTCTGCTGATTCCTCCCTATGACGATCCCGCCATCATTGCCGGCTCGGCTACCGCCGCGCTGGAGCTGCTGGAAGAGGTGCCGGAACTGGATGCCTTGATCGCCCCCGTGGGCGGCGGCGGGTTGCTGGCCGGCAGCATCTTGTCGGCGCTGCATCTGCGCCCCGGCCTGGCCATCTTCGGCGTGGAACCTGAAACCGCGGCCGACGTGAAATTATCCCTGGCGCATGGCCGGATCTGTTCGATTACGGAAAATCCCACCATCGCCGACGGCCTGCGCACCCAGCAGCCCGGCCGGCTGACGTTTCCCATTCTGCAGTCGAGCGTGCGCGAGATTTTTACCGTACAGGATGTCGAGCTGCTCCAGGCCCTGCGCTTTTTTCTCGAGCGCCTCAAAATCCTGGTCGAGCCTTCCGGGCTGGCGGCCGCGGCCGCGGTATTACGCGGAGAATGCAAAAATTTCCCCCGCGTCGGCCTGATCCTCAGCGGCGGCAATGTGGACGCGGAAATCATTCTCCGCGCTTTTAAGTCTTGAAGTTGGCCGGCGTTGGATTCGAGTTGTTGCGTGGAATGCGTTTGCGCATCCATCGCCGCCGCAATCCCCAGAGCAGCATGCCGATGGCCGCCAGCAGGCTGCCTTCCACCCACAACTTGCCGCCATCGAGCAGGTTGGCGGGCGCGTTTTTTGCTTCCGGGTTGGCCAGCAGGCCATGCAGAAAAAGGCCCGCCAGGGCGGCATAGGCCGCATAATGAAATGCTTTCCATAGCCGCCGCCCCAGCCTTCGGCGGATTTGGGAGGTGATAAAAACCAGCGCCAGAATATAAAGCGCCAGCGCCCCGATGGTGTTGTACAGCGGCTGGCCGGGCGAATGCGGCGGAAACAGCAGTTGCCGCCAGCCAAACCGCGGCTGCTTCACCCACAGCAGCAAAGCCGGATGCAAAACGCAAAGTCCCAGCAAAACCCAGCCGCTGCGGTGATGCCAGTCGAAAAGATTGATGCGGCGCCGCGGCCAGTTTTGTAAAGGGCTGTAGCGCGCGGCAATCAAAGTCCCCAGACCCAGGTTCACCGTAGCCAGCCCCACGGCCGCCAGCCCGGCGTACGCCGAGAGATCTAAAATCCGCACGCCCACGGTTCTTTCATGAAGGTTAAAACGCTGCGTTTGCCGTTCAGGTTACTATCCAAGAGAGAGAACGCGCATGGCCGGTGAGTGTGCATAAACTACGGCTCGCCGGCCCTTCCATATCCATGTCGAAACCGTCTTTTGTATTGATTACCGGCGCCAGCTACGGTCTGGGCGAAGAATATGCCCTGCAGTTGGCGCAGCGCGGCAAGCGCCTGCTGCTGACCGCGCGCTCCCAGGCGCGGCTGGAGTCGTTAGTCCCCGGCCTGTTGGCCGCCGGCGCGCCCGAAGTGCGCCTGGTCGTCGCCGATCTTGCCGCCGATGGCGTTGCAGTCCTGACCCGCTATATCGCGGCTGAACAGTTGGAAATTGAACTGCTCATCAACAATGCCGGCTTTGGCGGCGGCGGCGAATTCGCCCAATGCGATCCTGCCCGCCAGCTCGCCATGATTGATGTGAATGTGCGCGCCCTGGTCGCCCTCAGCCGCGCGCTTTTGCCCGCCATGCGGGAGCGGCAATCAGGCGCGATCATGAATCTGGGCTCGGTGGCCTCGTTCCAGCCCGGCCCCTACGGCGCCACCTACGCCGCCACCAAGGCATTTGTGCTGAGTTTTTCCCTGGCTCTGTGGCAGGAATATCGCGGGTACGGGGTTCATATTATGGCTGTCTGCCCCGGCTATACCGATACGCATTTTTTCGCGGCTGCCAATCTGGCCCCTCCGCGCGGCGTCTATATGCAGTCGGCGGCTCAGGTGGTTACGGAATCGCTGCGTGCACTCGACCGCCGCAAGCCTTACATCGTGCCCGGCGCGCCTAACCGCTGGCTGGTCCGGGCCAGCCGCCTGGCTCCGCGGCTGTGGGTGGTGAAGGTTACCGCTCGCTGGATGCGCACCCGCTGGCAGCGCTGATTTAATGCGGCTTCCGGGCTTCCCGGTTGGCGTTATGGATCACCAGCCGGCGCGGCCGCGCGGCCAGGATTTGCAGGCGAGCGATTTCGGCTTCTTGCTGTAGGGCTAACTTCTGGATGGTATCGCCCAGGGCGCTCAGGCGGTTGCGCAAATCCGTATCAGCCTGCAGCAATCTGCGGGCCGAGGGCGCCCGCGAATGCCGGCTGGCCAGGCGCGCAGTCCGGTCCGTCACCTGGGCGACCGCCTGCAGGTCGCGATAAAGCCGGAACGCGGCGGCGATACTGGCCGGTTGTTGCTGGTATTTCAGCAGCAGCGCCGGCGCTGCCTGCCGCAGATTCCGTTCCAGCGCCGGCGCCGCCTGGTTATATGCCCGCTGCTGGCGGCGATTCAGATGCCACTGGCGCGGCTGCGCCTGCGCCAGAGCCTGGTTGAGCTCTTCGACCGCGTTCTTTAATCCCGGCGTCGCCGCCGCCATGGCCGGCCTTTGGGCCATGCCGGAAAACCCCAGGCCGAGCCAACTCATGATCCCCAAAACGCAAATGAAAGCGCGCATGGCACATGTTTAGATGCACGTGGAAGCGGCCGGGTTTTTCCCCCTGACCTATGCCCGCAGAATCGCGGCATAAAGCGCTTCATACCGGGGCACGATGGCGCTGGCGCAATAATGCTCCTGCACCCGCTCCAGCGCGGCCTGCCCCATTTCGCGCAGCCGTTCCGGCTGATGCAGCAACTCCAGCGCGGCTTCCGCCATCGCCTCGACTGCGCCCACCGGAAACAGCAGCCCGCTGATTCCGTCTTCAATCACTTCCGGAACCCCGCCCACCCGGGTGGCGATGGCGGGAACCTGGTGCGCCATGGCTTCCAGCGCGGCCAGGCCAAACGATTCCAGCTCGCTGGGCATCAGCATGAGATCGCTGATGGAAAGATATTCTTCGATTTTTTCCTGCTTGCCCACAAAATGTACCCGCTCCCCTAGTCCCTGGCAGCGCGCCTGATGTTCGGCCGAGGCGCGGTCGGGGCCGTCGCCCACCAGCAGCAAGCGGGCGTTGGTGTGCGGTGCTATGCAGGCAAAGATTTTGATCACATCTCCGACCCGTTTTACCGGCCGGAAATTCGATAAATGCACCAGCAGCGGCTCCTCCGGCCGCGCATAGCGGGCCCGCAACTCGGGCAGTGCCTGCCGTCCATAACGTTCGCAATTGACAAAGTTGGGCAGCACGTCAATGGCGCGCTCCACCTCAAATTCCTGCCGCGTGCGCTCGCGCAGATAGTGTGAAATAGCCGTCACTCCATCGCTGTTTTCGATCGAAAAACGCGTAATCGGCAGATAACTGCGATCGGAGCCGACCAGGGTGATATCGGTGCCGTGCAGGGTCGTGATGAACGGCAGCCGCCGCCGCGACATCGCCCGCGCCAGAAAGGCGCTCACCGAGTGGGGTATGGCGTAGTGAACATGCAGCAGATCCAGTTTTTCGCTCTCGGCGATTTCCACCATCTTGCCGGCCAGCGCCAGCGCATAGGGCGGAAAATCAAACAGCGGGTAGTTGGAGACGGCGACTTCGTGAAAATAAAGGTGCGGCTGTTCCAGATTCAGCCGGATCGGCTGGGCGTAGCTGATGAAATGTATATCGTGGCCGCGCTCGGCCAGCTCCTTGCCCAGCTCCGTGGCCACGATGCCGCTGCCGCCATAGGTGGGGTAACAGGTGACTCCGATCCGCATTTATTCAGATTACAGGAGTTCATATCTTCGCACCGGCAGCCAGCGGATCCAGCCGTGCGGCCATCTCAGGTCGAGATCGCAGATACAGCGCCCGCGCCGGTCATGCGGCTATGTATAGGCAAAAAAAAGCCGGCCTGCTCCCCCCGGATAGGCCGGCTTCTTCTTGGTTTCCGGAATTTTTTACCGGATATTCACCTATACGAGCATGCGCAAGGCCAAACACTTCCATTGCACTAAACATATGAAAACAAAGCCTGAAATGTGATTGAGCCGCGAGTTGGGCCCAGGTGTTTTGCCGGCGGTTGTAACGAAAACACCCCATTTATAACGCTCTCGGGCCACCGCTCATACCACCCTGAAATTATTCCTGGCTGGAGGGGCTTGCAAGCACCGAATCCCGGCGATGACTGCGGCGCCAGTGCAGCCAGATCCAAAAAATCACCCCTGCTGCCAGCACCACTGCGATGCCCATATCAAAACGATGAAAATACCCGCCCAGCACCGGCCAGCGGCGGCCCAGAATCCATCCCGCCCAGATCAGCGCCCAGCACCAGGGCAGCGAACCCACGACGGTATAGAACGTAAACCGTCCCCAGGGCATACGGGCCACGCCCACCGGCAGGGAAATAAAGGTGCGGATCACCGGCAACACGCGGCTGAGCAACACGGTCAGCCTTCCGTGCCGATGAAACCATGCCTCGCCTCGATCTAAATCCTGACGGGAAATCAGCAGCCAGCGGCCATAGCGTTCGGCGGCGGGTCGGCCGCCCCAGGCGCCCACCCCATATGCCAGCCAGGACCCCAGGGTGCAGCCCAGCGTGGCTGCGAGGATGGCGGGCGGAAAGGCCATTTTTCCCTGGCTGATCAGAAATCCTGAAAACGGCAGCACCACTTCGGAAGGGATGGGGATGCAGGCCGATTCCAGCGTCATCCAGATCAGAATTCCGGCATAGCCCCAGCCGGCAATGAGGGCCATGATTCCGTTCGCCAGATGACTCATTGGGTGCATTGTTTGAAAATCGCCGGATTGTCTATGGCTTGCGGCTCAGATGCCGTCTGCGTTCGGAATGCTGGAGCTGAAGCTTTGGCTCATCAGCGTAAACCCGTCCAGTTCCTGCCCGCTCGCGCGCTGCAAAATCGGTACACGGCGGCTTTCGCCGTTATCGGTGGCGCGCAGCACGGCCATGGACGTAAACAGCTCGGTATAAGTGCGCGAAACCAGATACTGGCGGCCGGTGCTGTTCTCAATCCAGATTTGTCCAGCTTGTACGC
>JAKATS010000363.1 GCA_021818645.1 Acidobacteriota bacterium
GCAATATGCCATGGCGCTGCGCTATGGCGCGAATCTGGAAAATGTCTTTGGTCACCCCCGCCGCGCCGCGCACGACCAGCGGCGGGCGCGGGCCGCCATCGCGGCCGTGCGCCGGCTCTGCTGGAATGCGAAGCTGGGCCTGTTTGCCGATACCCCGCGCCTCAATCACTACAGCCAGGAGACAAATATTCTCGCCGTCTGGCTGGGCGTAGTTTCGCCCTCCCGCGGCCGCGCCATTTTGAACAAAATCCTGGCCGATGAGCTGCATCCTCCGGCGGTTCTGTCTCCAGCCGCTCCCGCCTTTCCCCGGCGCCCCCAAAGCATCGTGCGGCGGCGGGCAGCAATACGATCCGCCGCGCCGCCTGCCGCGCCGCCTCAACCCAAGGCCACCCCAACCCTCTTCATCACTCCAGCCAGCTATTACTTCCGCTTTTATCTAGCCCGGGCGCTGGACCGGGTGGGGATGGGCAATGACTACATCAAACTGCTCGGACCCTGGCGCGCCATGCTGCGGCGCGGGCTCACCACCTGGGCGGAAACACCGCCGCCCACCCGCTCCGATTGCCATGCCTGGAGCGCCCATCCGGCTTATGATCTGTTGACCACGGTGGCCGGCATTCGCCCCGCCGCACCCGGCTTTGCCCGGGTCATCATCGCGCCCCATCTGGGCGGCTTGCAGAACTTTTCCGCCGTCATGCCCACGCCGCTGGGCCGCATCCGGGTGCGGGAAGCCCAGGCGGGCAATGAAATGGATGCCAGTGTCAGCCTGCCGGAATCCATGACCGGCCAATTCCAATGGCAGGGCCAGACCATCGCCCTGCATGGCGGCCCGCAGTCGTTCGTGATCAAGCCGCAATATTGAGTGGCAGGCGTAAAAAATCCGAGACTTTGCCTTCATTCCAGCGTAAACTCGATGCTTTGGATGTAAGTGAAGGCAATGCCGGGGTCCCCATGAAGTGGGGTGCAGCGCAGCTATGCGAGGCTTTTCGCTTCGTATAATTCAGGCATTGGATGTGTGTACTTCGCCGGTAACGGCGTATCGGGAGAGCGGAACATGGAAGCATTGGGCATGATTGAAACCAAGGGCCTGGTAGGCTCGATCGAAGCGGCCGACGCCATGGTGAAGGCCGCCAACGTGGTACTGCTGGGCCGCGAATATATCGGCGCCGGCTATGTCACCGTGATGGTGCGCGGCGATGTCGGCGCGGTCAAGGCCGCAACCGATGCCGGCGCCGCCGCCGCCCGCCGGGTGGGCGAACTGGTCAGCGTCCACGTGATTCCGCGCCCACACAGCGAAGTCGAGCGCATACTGCCCAACAAGGGCGTGGTCCCCGGCGACAAGAAATAACGGCTGATTGCGGGTGACCCACACAAGCTGTTTTATGCTTGTGTGGAGAAAAGGCCCACGCAAGCGCAGTTAGCTCCCGTGGGGGGTGTGACCCGCACAAGCGGTTTGATCCTTTGTGCCGGACTGACCTGCCGCACTCGTATCGGCTCATGGCGCGGCCATGGACTCTGATCTTCAATCCATACAGGAAGCGCGAGAACTGGCCGAGCGTGCCTGGCGCGCTTGGCAATCCCTGCGCGACTTTTCCCAGGCTCAGATTGACGCGATAGTGGACGCCATGGCCGCCGCCGCCCAGCAGCACGCCCGGCGGTTGGGCGAGTTGGCGGTGCGCGAAACCGGCTATGGCAAGCCGGAAGACAAACTCAAAAAAAATCTCTTCGCCGCCCAGCGCGTGCATGCCGCCATCCGTAACCTCAAAACCTGCGGCATCGTCGGCGAGGACCGCGAGGCCGGCATCGTCGAAATCGCGGTTCCAGTGGGGGTGGTGGCCGCCATTCTGCCCTCCACCAACCCCACCAGCACCGCCATTTATAAGACCCTGATCGCGCTGAAGGCCCGCAACAGCATCGTCATCAGCCCCCACCCCAGCGCCCGCAATTGCATCTGTGAAACCGTCAGCGTGCTGGAAGAGGCGGCGCACGCGGCCGGCGCGCCGGAAGGAGCCATCAACTGCTGCCGGCATCCCTCTCTTCCCGGCACCCAGGAGCTCATGCGCCATCGCCGAACCGCGGTCATCCTGGCCACCGGCGGCAGCGGCATCGTCAAAGCCGCCTACAGCTCCGGCAAACCGGCCTATGGCGTCGGACCGGGCAACGTCCCGGTTTTTATAGACCGCTCGGCCGATCTGGCCAAGGCGGTAGCCGATGTGGTGCGCGGCAAAACTTTCGACTGGGGCACCATCTGTTCCAGCGAGCAGGCCATCGTAGCCGAGCTTGATTTAAAGCCCAGCATTCTCGAAGAGCTGCGCAAAAATCATGCGCATTTTCTCAATCCCACCGAGGCCGCCCAGCTTGCCCGCACGCTGATTCATCCCGAACAATTCATCGTAAACCCCAAGTGCGTGGGCAAATCCCCGCAGGTTCTGGGCGAACTGGCCGGCCTCGTCGTCCCGACCGATGCCCGGCTTCTGGTGGCCGAACTCGAGGGCATCGGCAAAGCCCATCCGCTCTCCGCCGAAAAACTCTCTCCCGTGCTGGCGCTCATGTTTGTCGCCGATCGCAAGGCCGGCTTCGAGGCCTGTTCGAACCTGCTGCACTTCGGCGGTCTCGGCCATACCTGCGTCATTCACGCCCAAGATGACGCCGTGATCCGCGAATACGGTCTGCGCATGCCGGCCTATCGCGTGGTGGTCAACAGCCCTTCGCCCTGGGGCTCGATCGGCCTTTCCACCCATCTGTTCCCGGCCATGACGTTGGGCTGCGGCGCGGTGGGTGGTAACATTACCTCCGACAATATCGGCCCCCGGCATTTATTGAACCTCAAGCGCATTGCCTGGGAAAACCGCTCGCCCGAACTGGCACCCGTACCCGATACCGCCTCGGCTGAGCCGCGCTGGAGCCCTCAGCCGGAGCGACCTGCCAGCCCCGCCGCCGTCGCGCCGGTTCCGGTACCACCTCCGGCTTCTACTGCGACCGCTCCTCCCGATCGATCCCGCATTCGCGGCCTGGTCGAGCGCATCCTCACTGAAAAAGGCCTCAACCCGGCGGCTCATCCTATCCCGCCCGTATCGCCGGCCGCGCCCGCGCCGACCCCTCCGCCGGCAGTCGCACAGGGCGCCCCGGCCCCGACTCTCGAGTTCGTCTGTGAAGCCGATGTGCGCCAGGCCATGCGGCAAAAGCACAAGCTGCGCATCGGCCCCAAAACCCTGATCACCCCGGCCGCCCGCGACCTGGGCGAGCAGGAAAAGATATTCGATTCATCCGGTGCGTAATTAATAAAAAAACAGTCAAAAAACCAAATTATCAAAAATCTTCAATTCCATCCTACACATCCTACACGCAGGGGTTAAGCGGCGCCACATCCGGCAGTCAACGAAAACCAGACCCTCTCCGTCCATCCTGTTCTACTTCAATTTCTTACAGATTCCTGCGGAGAGCCGATCCATCATTCGTGCGCAATTCCCCACAACGGGGGTATTGCTAACTAGACACCTTCCTGTCTGATTATCTTAATCGCGGCCGGCTTAACCTGCGGTTTTAAGCGCCGAAGCCAGCGTCAGCCAGGCGGTCGCGGCCACCGCGCCCAGCACCAGCAGCAGACCCAGATCCAGATGCAGATGAGGCAGCGGCGTCCACGCCAGCCAGGGTTGGCACGGGCCGGCAATACCCATTGGGCCACGCCCAGCAGGCAAAACGCGGCGCCGCCGGCCAGCAGCGTGCGGCCAGCGGTCAACTGGGCAGCGCGGGTGCGGGCGGCGTCGCTCAGCTGGCGGCGAGCCATCCATCCTCCCACCGCCGCACCGATGATGACCTGCATCAACATGGTGCCCAGCCCAAACGCCACGCCGGGAGTGAAAGCCAGCCAGGGATTGCGGGTCGCCGGAACCAGCGTGGCATATACCACCAGGGCAAAGGCCCCGGTGCCCCAGCCGGCGATAAAGCCATGCAGCAGCGGCAGCCATGCACGGGCGTCACTGCGCTCGGCCTGCGGATAGCCAAGCTGGTGCGTATGCAGCAGATGGGGAATCCGGCAGCGGCGCAGTATATATACGCCCGAGGCCAGCATCACCGCGCCCACGATCAGCGCGACCCCGATATTCCAGGCCGGGGAGCGCAGCAGCGGCGCCAGCGCGAACCAGGCCAGCTCGCAGGCCAGCGCGCGCTGCAGCATGAAGCTCAGTGAAAACATGAATCCGGCCCGCATGCCCCCGCGCCGACTATAGCTGCCGATGGCGTAGCTGAAGGTGATCGGCCAGGTGTGCTCGTCCGGCGTAATTCCGTGGACCATGCCCAACAGCAGCGCCAGCGCAAGTATGAGAAACAGGGACATGAATTTTAAATCGCCGCCGTTGCCGGGAACGGCACCTGCGGCATCTTTCATGATGCACGAATCAAAGCCATTCAGAAAAAGTGGCGGCACACTTTTTTTGCTTCGACGTTTCCGTATTCGGCCTCGCCTTGATGTTATGCGATGCTAATCTGTTGATTCTCGCTATGACAAATTCCCTGCCTTATCAGGCTCTGGTGCTGGTCTCCTTCGGCGGGCCGGAAAAGCCCGAGGAGGTTCTGCCCTTTCTCGATCGCGTGCTGCACGGGCGCAACGTGCCGCAGCAGCGCAAGCTGGAGGTCGCGGAACACTATCATCATTTTGGCGGCCGCAGCCCGATCAATGAGCAGAACCGCGTCCTGCGCGATGCCATCGAGCGCGAACTGCGCCGGCGCGGCATCCCTCTGCCGGTCTATTGGGGCAACCGCAACTGGCATCCGCTTCTGGAAGACACGGCGCGGGAAATGCGCCGCCAGGGAGTGGAGCGAGCGCTGGCTTTTGTCACCTCGGCTTTCGGCTCCTATTCCGGCTGCCGGCAATACCGCGAAGACCTGGACCGTGCCGCCGGCGCCGTGCACAACGAAATCACATTCGACAAAATCGGGCCGTTTTTCTCTCATGCCGACTTTATAGCCGCCCAGGCGCAGCATCTGGCCGCAGCCTTCGCCGCCATACCTTTGGAACGCCAGACTGCGGCCGCGATTTTGTTTTCCGCTCACAGCATTCCCCTGCGCATGGCGCAGTCAAGCCCCTACGCCGCCCAACTGGAAACCGCCGCGCAGCTCATTGCCAGTGCATGGGCGCGTTTGCAGCCCGATCTTCCCGCGACCGCCTGGCAGCTCGTCTATCAAAGCCGCAGCGGCCCTCCCGGCCAACCCTGGCTCGAGCCCGATATTCTCACCGCGCTACGGCAAGCCGCGTCCCGGAGCGTGCGGGATGTGGTAGTAGCGCCAGTTGGTTTTCTTTCCGACCACATGGAAGTGCTCTATGACCTCGACTTCGAGGCACGACATGTAGCCGAAGAACTGGGCCTGAATTTTTACCGGGCCGCCACCGTGGGCCATCATCCCACATTCATTCACATGATCGGGGCATTGGTGGAAGAACGCCTGCAGGGAGCGGTGGTAGATGTTTGCGATGCCGCCTGCTGCCGGATGGGTTGAAATCTGACTGGCGTTGGAATCATTCCGGGCGAAGCGGACGCTGCATCAAATTTTGAATCCCTTGCCGGGGATCCACGCCCGCATAGAGCACGCCGTGCATCTGTCCGGTAATCGGCAATTCAATCTGGCGACCCCGGGCCAGCTCGAGCGCGGCATCGCAGGTGCCCACCCCCTCGGCCACCATGCCGCCCAGTCCCGCCAAGCCCTCGGCCAGAGATTTGCCCTGCGCCAGCGCCAGCCCCAGCCGGCGATTGCGGCTCAGCTCTCCGGTGCAGGTCAGGACCAAATCGCCCAGCCCGGCCAGGCCAGCCAGGGTTTCCCGGCGTCCGCCCAGCGCGGCCGCCAGCCGGGTCATCTCGGCCAGCCCGCGCGCAATCAACGCCGCCTGGGTATTGCCTCCCAATCCCAGACCCGAACAGATGCCGGCGGCAATGGCGATCACGTTTTTTAACGCGGCGGCCAGCTCCACGCCGATGCAGTCGGCACTGGCGTAAAGGCGCAGGGTGCTGGTGGAAAACAGCGCCTGGGCGGCCGCGGCAAACTCCTGATCCTGGCTGGCCACCACCAGCGCCGCTGGTTCTCCGCGGGCGACTTCAAGGGCAAAACTGGGGCCGCTGAGCGCCGCCAGCCGCGGGCATTGCGGCAGTTCGGCCGCCAGCACTTCGGTCATGCGGGCCAGCGTGCCCCGCTCCAGCCCCTTGCTGGCACTGATTACCCCAGCTCCTGGCGGCAGATGCGGGCGCATCTGGCGAGCCGCCTCACGCATCTCGTGCGAGGGAACCGCGGCCAGTACATACCCGGCGCCTCTGAGGCAGGCAGCCAGATCAGCGGTGGGAATCACCGATTCCGGCAATGTCTGCGAGGGAAGGTATTTCGGATTCCGCCTGCGCACGCGCATCTGTTCGGCCAGTTCCGGCGTATGCGACCAGAGCCGGATTTCCAGCCCCTTGCGCGCCAGCACAATGGCCAGCGCCGTTCCCCAGCTTCCCGCCCCGATGATAGCGATGGGCGATGAATTTGCGTTTGTGCTCGGCATGGGTCAGGTGGCTGAGGTGGGCGGCTGCCGCGAAGCTGCGGCCTGGGCAGATCCGCTCCGCCATGAAAAACGATGCTCCGTGCCCGCCAGCAGCCGGCGTAGGTTGGCGCCATGGCGGATCACGATCAAAATCGCGGCTGCTGCGGCGGCGGCATACATCACCGCCGGATAGGCGCGGCCATAAGTCAGAAACATCAGGCCGGGCAGCATCAGGCTGGCCAGTATGGACGCCAGAGAAATAAACCGGCTCACGGCAACGATCAGCACAAAAAGCGCCAAGGTCCAGGCCACGGCCCACGGCGCCAGCGCCAGGAAGACTCCCAGCCCGGTCGCCACTCCCTTGCCTCCCTGAAATTTGAGCCAGGGCGTGAAGATATGTCCCGCCAGCGCCAGCAGCAATGCCGCCGCCAGCCAATTCCAGCCCAGGGAAAGCTGGGCCGGGGCATGCGGCATCGGAGGCAGCGGCAAACCCAGCCAGCGCGCTGCCAGCCACACCGCCAGCCAGCCCTTGGCCGCATCCAGAACCAAGGTCAGCAAGCCCAATCGCGCCCCGGCGCGGCGCATCACGTTGGTGGCGCCGATATTGCCGCTGCCCTCGTGGCGAATATCTTTGCCATGGCGCCAGCGGTAGAGCAGATATCCGCTCGGGATGGAGCCCAGTGCATAAGCAATCACGGGAATCAGAATGAGTGGCATGAATCGCGACTCTAAGGATATAACACCAAGGTGTGCCGCAGATGGGCAGTTACCGCGGTGCGGGTGAACCACAGCGGCAATCCCCGGCCGTCGAGCCATGCCGGATATTGATCGCGGTAATGCGAGCTGAACGGTTCGCCCGATTCGCCGGAAAACAGCGTCAGCGTGGAGCGGTTCCAGTGGGCCAGATCGGCGGTGAATCGCATGCTGGGGCCGATATGGTGCATGTTGGCTTTGATCGTCCAGCGGCCGCCGGCAATGCCGCGCGGGCCCAGATCGGCGCGGGCGCGCAAAATCCAGAAATGATCATAAAACGGGTGCGGCACAAAAAAGCGGTTTCTGCGCCCCCAGCGCCAGTGCGCAGCGGTGAGCCTGGCGTTGCCGACGGCCCGCCCCAGGGCATCCAGCGCGAGCTGGTCCCAGGCGGCGCGCGCGCCCTGCGCGTGCGCCAGGGCCTGGTACTTTGCCGGCAGCCATGGCGCCGGGGCCTGGCGCAGCCAGCCCAGCCAGACCAGCGGCGATTCACTCCAGCGATAGCGCCCGGCCAGCCGCGCGCCCAGCCGCGCGCTCAATACCATTTGCATCAGGTTTTGCGCCGTTCGCCAGGTCAGGGTGGGCGCGATGGATTGCGGCGCCATGACACCGTGAAACCCCGCCAGAATTTTCAGCGCCCGCGCCACATTGGGCGCCGCATGCCAGCCGCCGGCTTCGGCCCGGCCCGCCGCCGCCACCAGATATTGCGCCAGTTCGGCATCGGGGCGGGATGCGGCATCCATCTGAATGGATGCCATCTGCGCCGGCGCCCAGCGCGGTTTCCGGCTGAGCAGGCGGGCAATCCGGTGTGCGCGAAACGGTGCTTCCCACTCATGCGACATCGGGTAGCGATAACCCGGCGCGACAATGCGGTTATTGGCGGTAACGATCATGCCGGAGGCGGGATTATAAACTTCCGGCAGTAGGTTAAAAGGAATCCAGCCCTTCCAGCCCACGCCCTGCTTCCGGCCCGATTGCGGCCGCCAGCCGCGCCCGTGTTTGTGCACCGGCAGCCAGCCTGCGGCCTGATAGCCGATATTACCCTGCCGGTCAGCATAGACAAAATTCATCGCCGGACCGGGAAACCTCGCCAGCGCGGATTGGAAATGTTTCCAGTCGTGGGCGCGGTCGAGATGCAGAAACGCGCCCACGGCATCAAGCGCTCCCGGTGCATATAACGTCCAGTCCAGCGCCAGCAGGCGATGCCGCGCGGCGCCCACCACGGGCCCGCGCGGAGTCATCCAGATCAGCTGCCGCACCGTGGCCCGGCCGGCTACGCGGATTTTGACCAGGTGATACGTCAACGGCTGCCAGCCCGTGGCCAGCCTGATCTGCGGTGGGTTGGCGTTGTCCAGCGCCGCTTTCAGATCGGCCGGGGTGCGGCCGCGAGCCAGCATTTTCCAATCGCCCGTGGCCAGATGCGCCTGACCGGGAATGCGCAGTTGATAGCGGTAAATTTGTTGCACTTCCGCGCCCAGATTGGTCATGCCCCAGGCGATATGGCGGTTATGGCCGATGATCACTCCGGGAATTCCGGCCAGCGCCGCGCCGGCCACATGAAAGGAATGTATCCGGGGCCGGCTGGGTAAAAATACCGGCTGTGAAACAGTGGAACGGATCGTGGGCCAGGCAGGCCTCGCTGTTGCAGATCTTTTTGCCGCAAGGGGCTTGGCTATCGCAGGGTGGGCGCCGGCGGTTCGTGGTTTGCCCCGCTGCAGCCGCAGATCCACCGTCCACCAGATCCCGGGAACCTGATAATGCAGGTGCGGATCGTTGGCAAGAATCGGCTGGCCATTGGTGCTGCGTGAGCGCGCCAGCACCCAGTTATTGCTGCCCGTGGACCCGAATCGCTGCAATGACAGAATCTGATGAGACCGCGATGATAAAAATGCGGGAAACATAAATAAACCGGGCAGCATTGCGCTCCGCCGCGGGCTGAAAACACTGCCGATCTTCGCCTTAGCCTGCGCTTTTGTTGCCGGAAATTCCTGGCCGGGATAGAAATCGAGCCGGGAGCGGGTGGGAAATACCTGCGCCGCCAGTTTCGGGCCGAGCCGGCGCAGCAGAGCGGCATAGACCAGCTCGCGTTGGTAATCGTTTGTCATCTGCATGAACATGCTTGCATCTATGGCCAGGCTGTCGGCATCGGTCCAGGGCGCGGGCCGGTAGCGCAGCAGCGTAAACTCGAGCGGCAGATGCCAGAGACTGCTGTTGATAAATGCATTGACGCCATCGCTGAAGTCCTGCAGCGCCACGCCATCGCGGTTGGGCAGATGGCGCATCGCCTTGCGCGCCATCGCACCCAGGCGCAGTTGCCGCAGGCGCCGGTCGAGCGGCAGCGCGCGCGGGCCGAAAACGGCCGCCAGTTTGCCCTCCGCGAAGCGGCGCAACAGATCCATTTGAAACAATCGGTCCTGGGCCATGGCGTAGCCCTGGGCAAATAAAAGATCGTGCGGATTGCCGGCGGTAATATGCGCCACGCCGAGATTATCCCGCTGGATGGTCACCGGCGCGCGCAGGCCGGCAATCAGGATGCGCCCGCCGCGCTGCGGTCGGGCGCGCCAGATCAGGCCGCCGATGATCAACCCCGCCAGCCCGATCAGGATGGCCAGATAAACCGCCAAATGAAGCAACCATTCGCGCCACCTGGGCGGCGCGGGCGTCTGCACCGGATGCAAAACTGGAACAATGATCATAGGGAAAATTTCATCATAGCTTGCC
>JAKATS010000008.1 GCA_021818645.1 Acidobacteriota bacterium
GGTAATAGGTTTCGCCGGTCAGCTCATAGCGCCGGGCCGCGCCGATCACCTGCGGCACATGGGTGTTGGCGTGCAGTCCCTTGAGTTCATCGCGAAATTCCGACAGGGGGTCGAAAAAATCCTTGTGGTCAAAGCGGTGCGCGGTGGCGGCGTAAGACCAGTTGCCGGTAATGGAGAACAGATTATACAGCGCCTCGTTCATGCCGCCGTATTCGACATTGAGAATGCGGCCCATCTGCGCATCACTGATCGGCCCCGCCCATGCGCCGATCCAGCCGGCCAGTTTTTCCGCCACCTCCAGGGCCTGCGCATTGCCGCAATGCTGCTGCATGTCAATCAGCCCGGCCATGATTTTATGCAGCGTATAAAAGGGCGCCCACACCGGCTTGCCTTCGCGCAGCCGGTCAAACAGCCCCTCCGGAAAGGCGCTCAGGTATCCGTTGCCGTGGGCTTTCTGGCAGGCGGCGAGCTGATTCACCAATGCGGCGGCTTTCGCCTGGATGGCCTCATCCCCGGCCGCGGCATGCATATGCGCTGCGGCGGAAAGGTAATGCCCGCCGGTGAAGTGGCCGCGCAGTTCGCAATTCGGATTTTCCCAGCCGCCGAAGGGCGCGGCCGGGGATGCGAGTCCCGCGGTCAGGCGGAACATGTGCGCCAGCCGGTCATTGGGCAGGGACATCAGATACCGGCGGTTGGTTTCGAGCGCGGTCAGAAACGGGCTGGGCAGCAGCCGGACCCGGTGCAGCGGAAACGGATGCGCGAGTTCGGGCGCCTGGTCCGGCACCCGGGGATGAATCACGCTGCTGTTGGGCGGAATCGGGCGCCCTTGGGCAGCTGTTTGCTTCGGGGTTTCGCTCAGGGCTTTGCCACCCAGCCAGAGACTTGCCGAGCCCAAGGCTGCGGCTGAAAGAAATTGCCGCCGGTTCCAGGTTGTGTCCATTCCAGTTTCCTCGCCAAGATCATACCGCTTTTGCCCAAGTGGGATGCATATCAGGTCTGAAATTCTCAGGCATGTTTTCCAATGCCTGCTGGATCAATTGCCGTATCGCCGCCAATTCCTCTCCTGCAAGTTCCAGCCGCGGCGAGCGCACTCGCGCGCTGCCCGTCGCGGTCATTTCCTGAACCAGCTTGATATATTGCACGAATTTTGGTTTTGTATCCAACCGCAGCAGCGGCAGGAACCAGCGATAAATCTCCGCCGCATTTTCAACTTTTCCGCCGCAGGCCATTTCCCATAAGCGCACCGAAATCCGGGGCAGGGCATTGGCCAGTCCGGCCACCCAGCCCCGGGCGCCGGCCGCCGCGCCTTCGAGCACCGCATCATCCATTCCGACCAGTATCTCCAGGCGATCCTGCAGCAGCCCGCGAATCGCAGTGATGCGGCGAACATCGCCGCTCGATTCTTTCACGGCGCGCAGGTTTTCGCATTCCCGGGCCAGCTCGGCGATCTGCTCGGGCAGAAAATCCGCGCCATACGCGACGGGGTTGTTGTAGAGCATGCAAGGCAGATCGGTGGAGCGCATCACCGCCAGCACATGAGCTTTTAGTTCCCGCCAATCGCCGGCGTAAACGTACGGCGGCAAAACCATCAAGCCGGCGCAGCCGGTTTCGGCCGACTTCCGGGCCAGCCTCACCGCCTCGGCCGTGCTCAGCGCCGCGATGCCGCTGATCACCGGCGCGCGCTCCTCCAGGGCGCGGCGGCAGGTCTGCAGGATTTCAATTTTTTCCTCCGCTGCCAGCGTCGCGCCCTCGCCCAGTGAACCCAGAGCGACTATGCCGCGGCAGCCGGCTTCGATCAGCCAGCGGACATGGGCCGCGAGTTGCGCGTGATCCACGCTGCAATCCGCTTGAAACGGGGTGGTGATTGCGGGTAAAACGCCGCGCCAGGTTACGGTCATAAAATGAACTCCGATGAAGATGCTTTTTCTGCATTCGCGGCCATGAGGGCCAGAGTCGAAATTCGCGCCGGGGTCACCGGAGGCCGGGTTGTGTCATATTGCCAGTTCCACAACCATCCGGTGATGTCCGAGCAGATGCGGCCCTGGCAGGCGCCCATGCCGCAGCGGCCCAGCAGCCGAGCTTCCCGCCAGGAATGATATTCGCGCAGCCGGCCCAGCGGCACGTCTTCGCAGCGGCAGATGACGGTTTCATCGCCGGGCAGCCGGCGCAGTTCGGCATCGAGCCGCGCGGCGCGCGCCAGAGCGCGGGCAAAGTGGCGCTGGCGATCCCGTGCCTTCAGCCAGCGGCGTGCCAATGCGGTCTGGCCGGCCGCTGCCAGGCCGGCGATCCGGCCTTCAAGCAGTGACAGCTCCAATCCGCCGATGCCGGTGATCTCGCCCGCACACCAGATATTCGATTGCGAGGCGAGCTGAAAATCATCCACCGCGATGGAGGAAGGCCGGCCCTCCGCCGCCGGCGCCAATGCGCATCCCAATAAACGTGCCAGCTCGATATTGGGCGCCAGGCCAAAGCCGCTGGCCAGCCAATCGCATGGTTCCCGCCAGCGCCGGTTGCCGCGCCGCAGCCGCACCGCGGCCAGCCAGCCGGAATTTTTATGCGAACTCTCCTGCACTTCCGCGGCCTCGACCCAGCAATGGGTCAGATAGGGAACGCCGCGCAGTTGGCGGAATAAACCCGACGCCTGTTTCCTTTTTTCCGGCGACACCAAGCTGGCCCAGGCCAGCCCCGCCAATTGCCTGCGGGTAGCCTGCTCGGTAATGCCGGCGATGATCGCTCCCTGCGAGCGCAAAAAGGCCGCCGCGGCCAGCAGCAGGGGACCGCTGCCGGCCACCATGACGCGCTGTCCGCGAATGTCCAGGCCGTTTTTGACCAGCGCCTGCAGGCCGCCCGCGCCCAGAACGCCAGGCAATGTCCAGCCGGGAAAGGGCAGGAATCGCTCTCGCGCCCCCGGCGCCAGCACCAGTTTTTCCCAGGGCAGGCGCTGCGCGCCGGTTGCGTTTTCCAAAAGCAGCGCATGCGCATCTGCTGCCACCACCCGGCAGCCGCCCAGCCATTGAGCGCCCGCCTGCCGCGCTGGTTCCCACAATTCCGCCGCAGCCGTTGTCGTCCCCGCGCCGGCTCGCCAGATTTGCCCGCCCGGTCCGGGGTTCTCATCCAGCAGTGTCACTGTGGCGTAGGGCGCCGCGGCGGCCGCAGCGGCCAGCCCCGCCGGTCCGGCGCCGATGATGGTGACCGATCCGGTTTTCATAGCGTGGTGATTTTCATGTTGGGCCGGCAAAAGGTCATGCAGCCCAGGCCATGGGCGTCGCTATCAATCGTTACCCGGCATTCCATGCAGATGCCCATGCCGCAGAATGCCGCGCGAAGTTGGCCGGCGCAGGAGCGCCGGTTGACCATCCGTTCCCGCAGCAGCAGTGCGGCCACCGAGGTTTCCGGGCCGGCCGTAACCGGCTGACCATTGATAAAAACCGTAAACGTTTCAGGCATGGCCCGCTGGACTCGTCTCAATAAAAAATCGTGCCGGCTGAAAAGGTCCGGCGGGAATGGGCGCCTCGGCGCCGAGCATTTGCGCCAGCAATAATTCTGCCGTGCCCAGCGAAGTGGTAATGCCCAGCCCTTCATGTCCCAGAGCGGCAAAAATATGCGGCCGGTTCGGCAGCGGGCCGATGCAGGGCAGATCATCCGGCGTGGCCGCGCGGAACCCGGTCCAGGCGCGCAGCCCGCGCAAATCCCCCAGCCGCGGCACATAACTTTGCGCGCGGGCCAGCATCCGGCTCAATACATCCGGTTCAACCGCGCGGTCATGCGAATATTGCCGCGACGAGCCGATCAGCACCTGTCCGGTAGCCCGCGGCTGCAGATTGAATGAAACCGAGCTTTCCGTCCCGGCATGCGCCCGCTGCAGATAGCCGAGTTCCACCACCTGGTGCCGCAAAAAACCGGGATAGCGATCGGTAATGAGTAAGTGGCCTTTGCGCGGCCGGAGCGGAATTTCAGGGATCAGTTCCGCGCCCTGGCTGCCGGCGGCTACAATGATGGCGCCGGCCTGGATGCGATCGCCTCCGGCTACATGGATGGCCTGTTCTTGAATGCGCGTGACGATGGCTCCGCTCCGCATCACGGCGCCCGCATTTTGCGCTTGCTGCCAGAGCCATTGCGCGGCGATGGGGGGATAAAGCACGCCATCATCGGGCACCCGCAAAGCTCCGGCCAAACCCGGGCGCAGGCAGGGCTCGGCTTCCATCAACTGGCGTGCATCCAGAATTTCGCAGGCCACGCCTTGCCCCGCCAGCTTAGCCTGCTTCCGCCGGGCCAGCTCCAGTTCTGCTTCATGTTCGGCGATCCAGAGCGTGCCGCAGCTCCGGTATTCGGCGGCCTCCGGCAGTTCGGGTATCAACTGCTGCCAGAGGCGCCGGGAATATAGCGTCAAGGCCAGTTGCGCTTCCGAGCCGTCCATCACCACGATATGGCCCATGCCGGCCGCGGTCGCGCCGCCGCCTGCCAGAGAGCCCTCCACAATTATCGTGCGCAGTCCGGCGCGGGTTCCCGCCCGGGCGCAGGCCGCGCCGACGATGCCGCAGCCAATGACGGCGAGATCAAAAGTTCGGTTGGAACTGGCCATGGTCCGGCCCGGCAATGCCCCAGCGAAATGGATCGCCGGGCTGCAGAATCATTTCCGCCTGGCTGGTGATGTGCGCCGTTCCGGTAATCAAGGGCCGCACGTAGCCGGGCGGGTCAGCGATTTCGTAACGGGCGCTGAATTGGCTGCCGATAATGCTTTCCTGCCGCCAGATTTCTCCCGGCTTCAGTTTGCCGTCGGCATGGAGGCAGGCCAGTTTGGCGCTGGTTCCGGTGCCGCAGGGCGAACGGTCATAGGCCAGACCGGGACAAAGCACGAAATTACGCGCGCTGGCCGTGCGGCTCGGCCCGGTCAGCTCCATGTGATCAATCTCTTCCCCATTGGCGCCGGTTATTCCCCGGCTCGCCAGCGCCTGCCGCAGATCACAGGCGAATGCAGTCAGCGCCGGCAGATTCCCGAATTCCAGTTTCAGCCCGTGCTCTTCCACCAGAAAAAACCAGTTTCCGCCCCAGGCAATGTCGCCGGTGATTACGCCCCGGCCGGGCACAGTCACCTTCACCGCTTGCCGGTAGCGGTAACTGGCCACATTGGCGATCGTGGTTTCGCCATGGGCATGCTGTTCGCACTGTATGACGCCGGCCGGAGTTTCCAGCTGAAATTTTCCCGGGCTTATCCGTTTGAGGGCATGCAGCGTGGCCGCAACCCCGATCGCGCCATGTCCGCACATGCCCAGATAACCGGCATTGTTAAAAAAAATCACTCCCGCGGCGCTGGCCGGGTCTTCCGGCGGGCAAAGCAGAGCCCCCACCAGGGCATCGTGCCCGCGCGGTTCATGGATCAGCGCCTGGCGGTAATGATCAAACTGCCGTCGAAAACGCTCTTTCCGTACCGCCATGGAACCTGCGCCCAACTCCGGCCCGCCGGCCAGCACCACGCGCGTCGGCTCGCCCGCGGTATGCGAATCCATCACCGTGATCCGGATTTCATGCCCGGCTTGTCGCATATTTCTGAAATATACGTAGGCTAACATTTTCGACAATCCGGAAACGGCTGTTGTCTGCTCCGCCGCTACAATAATTTATGGCCGTATCCCGGCAGTCATTATCCGAACGCCTGCAGGACGTGCGCGAACGCATCGCCGCCGCCTGCGCGCGCGCCCGCCGCGATCCCGCGGAAGTCCGCCTGATGGCCGTTACCAAAACCCAGCCGCCGGAAGCCGTGGCGCTGGCCGCGTCGCTGGGCCTGACTCTGCTCGGAGAGAATCGCGTTCAGGAAGCCGAATGGAAGAGCCCCGCCGTGGCGGCGCTGCTCGCGGCGGCGCCAGGCCAGCCCGCTGCCGCCCTGGAATGGCATCTCATCGGGCCCTTGCAATCGAATAAAGCCGCGCGCGCGGCCGCGCTCTTTCAGGTTGTGCAGACCCTGGACCGGCCGGAATTGGCCCAGCGCCTTGACCGGCTTCATCAGGCCCGCACGCGCTCGGCTGCCGCTCGCGATCCCTTGCCGGTCATGCTCGAGATCAATCTCGCACGCGAGCCGCAAAAGCATGGCGCGGCCCCGGACATGGCGCCATCGCTGGCGGATGCCGTTCTGGCCTGTTCCAGCTTGCATTTATGCGGCTTAATGACCGTGCCGCCTGATCTGCCCGCCGATCAGGCCCGGCCCTATTTTGCCCAGTTGCGGGAATTAAGCATCCGGCTGCGCCAGACGCGCGGGCTTTCCACCCAGCCCTGGGCGCTCTCCATGGGCATGTCGCATGATTATGAAGTTGCCATTGAAGAAGGCGCAACGCTCGTGCGCCTGGGCACGGCCTTGTTTGGCCCGCGCGGTTCCATCGCAGGTCCCCGTTAAGTTCCGATGATCACTGGAGCGCGGATCGTGACCGGCAGCGCCGCCGTCGTTTCGGCTTTATTTTTTGACCGGTTTTCCGGCCGCCGCCAGCGCTTGCCGCGCTTCGGATGCGATGGCCTGCAGTTGCTGTCCCGCCTGGGCCATCTGTCCCTGAGCTGTATCCTGCTGGTACTGCTGCAAATGTCCGGCAATGGATTCCAGCACCGAGGCCGGCACCATGCCGGTGATGATGACAGGCGCCGGCGCGGCCGAAGTTGTGGGTAACGTCCGGGTCGCGGTTCCCGCCGCATTGCCGGCCTGCGCCAGCAGCGCGATGCCTTCCGGCAAATTATCGCTGTAGACCAGCCGGTTGCCGACCGCCAGCACCACTTTTTTCAGCTCCGGCAGGCGCGCCTGCGTGGCCTGGATATAAATCGGTTCAATGTAAACAAAGGTGTGGTCAACCGGCAGCACCAGCGTGGTGCCGCGGATCACCCGGCTGCCTTGCTGGTTCCACAGGCTCAGATCTTTGCTGATGCGGCGGTTCTGGTCAATCCGGCTCTCGATCTGCAGCGGCCCATAGACCAGTTTTTCCTTGGGCAGGCGGTAAAACAGGATTTGCCCGTAATGCCGCGGATCGCAGCGCGCTGCGACCCAGGCGATCAGGTTGTCGCGATGGTGGCTGGTGAAAGGCAGCATCAGCACAAACTCGGCATGCGGCGGCGCCGCGGCCGGGGCGGCGGCGCGTTGCGCCCCGCCCGTTTTCCCCGCCGGCGCCGGGGTCGCGGGTTTTCCGTTCTGATGCCGCGGCAGTTGCATCATTACGTAATAGGGATTGGTAATCTGGGTCTGCCCCTGCTGCACCACCTGCTTGGCAATATCCCACTGATCTTCCTTGTTATAGAAAACCTGCGGGTCGGTCATGTGATACAGACGATAAATCTGCGCCTGGGCGTCGAACATCAGTTCGGGATAACGTATATGCCGCAGCAGGTCCTTCGGCATCGCCGAACGAGGCAGAAAAAGCTGCGGAAAAACGCTGCGATAGGATGCGAGCACCGGGTCGCGTGAATCAAACACATAAAAATGCACCGTGCCGTTGTACGCATCCACGGTGGCCTTCACGCTGTTGCGAATATAGTTGATCTGGCGGCCGTTAAAATCCATTGGCTCGGAATAGGGATTTCGATTCGAGGTGGTATAGGCATCCAGCATCCAGAACAGCCGGCCCTGCCGGTTGATGACCAGATAAGGATCGGGATCGAAATGCAGAAACGGCGCCAGCCGCTTCACCCGCCGCATGATCTGCCGGTGCAGCAGCATCTTCGAGGAGGGGGTCAGATAGCTGGTCAGCAGTATGTTCGTATCGTTTTCATAGATCGCCGCCGCCAGCCGCATCAGGCCGCCGATCTTGAATCCGCCGCTGCCGTGGTAGGTGTTGTAGGCGTTCTCTTCGCCTTTGGGGTAATTGAACTCCGGCTGCGTGGTATCCACGAACACCCAGTCGTCGGACTGCTCGCCGTAATAAATCTCAGGCTGGCTCAGCCGGAAACGCGGAATCGAGGTTTCCGTCGGGGCATTTTTCAGTATCAGCCGGGGCTCGCCCTCCTGGCTGGCCTGATTGACCAGCCCGGCTACCGCGCCATAGCCGTGTGTATATTGCAGATGCAGGTTCACCCAGGTATGTGCCGACTGGGGCAGCAGCGAGGTATTCAGGCTGCGGGCTGCGATCAGCACCTGCCGCTTTTGCCCGTTGATGCGATAGCGGTCCACATCCACGTCGGGAAAGTCATAATAAGGCCGCAGCGCCTGCAATTGCGTGATGTTGTCCTGAAACGGCCGCCAATCCCAGAGCCGGATGTTATCGGCGGTGTCGGGATAATTCGCCAGGTTTACGGATTGCTCATCGGCGGGAATAAAACGTTTTTCCCGGGAGTTCTGCTCGATCGCATAGGCCATGCGCGTGGCCTTTATATGGTTGGCGATATAGGGCCGCTCCAGCGTCATCTCATTGGGGCTCACATAAATCGAGCGCACCGCGGCTTCAAGCAGCGGCGGCACAATCAGCGTCAGCGCAAACACCCCTCCGGCCACCGGCGCCAGCCACGCCGGCCGGATCCCCAGCCAGCCTCGCGGTCCGTGCCCGCCGCGTGCGCTGATCAGCAGCAGCGCCAGCCCGAGCGCCGCTGCAATCTGCACCCATAGCAGCGGCAGCCCGATGTGCACATCCACAAAGTCGGCGCCATAAAGAAAGCGATGACTATGGAACAGCAGTTGATAACGGTTGAAAAAGGCATTGATGGCGAACAGCACCAGCAGCAGCGCCGCGCCCAGCCGGATCAGCCCGCTGAAGTCGGGCATCTGGCTTGCGTCCATCACCCGCGGCGGCATGGTGTAGCCGCGGGCCTGCGCCTCCAGCCGCTCGCGCAGCTCGCGCATGCGCTCGGCCGAGGCGTGCATCGCCAGCGTGGCCCCATACAGCAGCAGCCCCAGCACCAGCACAAATCCGGCCCAGCCCAGCAGCATTTCATAAAAGGGCAGCCGGAACATATAAAATCCCAGGCTGCGGCCGAAAATCGGATCGCGATAAACGCCCGCCGTGTGATTGCCCAGCCAAAGCGCGATGGTCCAGGGATTGATCAGGCTGATCGCCATGAAAATGGCCAGCAGGATCGCCGCCAGGTGGCCCAGCCAGTTGAAAATCCGCGTCTGGCTGAGCGGGTTTTGATTGCGCCGCCGGCCCAGCCGGAAGGCGGTGATCAACACCGCCATGCCCGCCAGCGCCGCCGCCGTCCGGGGCAGCCACTCGATGCGAATCAGCATCCAGAAAGTTCGCGTCTGCCCCAACTCGCCCCACCAGGCCAGGTTGATCAGAAATTTAGAGCCTTCAATCAGCACATACAGGACCGCCAGCGCCAGTCCGGCATCGCGCAGCAATACCACGGGATCGTAGCCTCTGCGCCGTTTCGCCCACTGCACATGCAGAAACACCGCGGCTGCGGTGATAAAAAATAACACGTTCACCATAAAAATTGATTCCCGGCGCGGTCAGGCCTCTGCAGCCAGTTCAACTCTCTTTACCGCGGCTGTCATTATGCGCTTATTGCGCGGCTCATGTATGGGTTCAGCCGGACATTCCTGCGCGGCGAGCCGGCCTGTCGGAGGTGAACGATGCGCCCGCCTTCGGCTGTTTCACTTCTCATTTTTTCGCATCTTTTCTTCTTCTTCCAGCCAGCTTATGACCGCATGCCGCATCTCGGCCACCGGCGCCGGTTTTCCGGTCCAGATCTGGAACTGCCGCGCGCCTTGCGCAATAAACATTTCCACACCGGAAATCACCTGCGCGCCGGCCGCCTGGGCCAGGCGCAGCAGCTCGGTTTGCATGGGGTTGTAAATCAGGTCGAAGACGATGGCGGCGCGAATTTCATCCGGCTTGAGCGGCGACTGTTTTACCTCGGGCCACATGCCGACCGGCGTGGCATTGATGATCACGTCAAACAGCAGCT
>JAKATS010000398.1 GCA_021818645.1 Acidobacteriota bacterium
CTGCAGCGCCACCGTCAGCCCCGCGCCCGCCAGTCCCAGAAAGGTCATGATTTGCGTGGGTTTCCCGAAAAGCAGGATCAAAATCCAGCTCAGGCCCACCAGCACCAGGCCAAACCGCAGCAGATGTTGCAGGGTCCGGATGCGGCCGTGGCCGCCATACCAGCGCCGCACCCCGCGTTCCAGCAGCCGGTCCGAAATCCAGAGCAGCCCGATGCCGGCCAATATATAAAGCAGAACTCCCAGGCTCTGATGCAGCGCCAGTTCCTGTTGCGCGTCGCTGATATCGTCCCAGCGGCTGTAAATATGCGCCAGTTGGGTTTCCAGTTGGATCGCCCGATCGTAGCCGCGCAGCCGCTGCTGTCCGGCGGCCAGTTGATGGGCCAGCGTGATGGCGGCCTGGGCCTGCGCCGCCGCGGCGGCGCTCACCGGCCCATGGCTCAGCATGCGCGCGGCGCCTTGCATCATCGCCGTGCTGTGGCTTTCCCGCTGCCGTAATTGCGCATGCAGCCGCTCGTGTTTCCGGATCAGCCGGGCTGCGGCGGCCAGCGCCTGGGTGCGCGCCCAGCTCAGCGCCGTGTCCTTGGCTGCCAGCAGCCGCCAGGCATGCAGAATGGCGACCAGCCCGTGGGCGGTTTGCGGGTTGCGTTGCGCCGACTGCTGGCTCCAGTGCGTGCGCCACTTGGCCGCGACCTGTTCCACCGCCGCATGCGCCGCCTGATGCGCCTGGGCAATCTGCCGCACCGCGGTGGGCTGGCCGGCGTGGGCGCGCAGCAGATCCTGGCGCGCATCGTCAAACCGGGCCTGGTCTAAACCGAGTTGCGCTTGCGCCAGTTGCAGTCGGGTTTGCAGCCGCGCCCGCTGCTGCGGCGCGGCCTTCGCCAGCGCGGCTTGTAATGTCTGTACGGCCGTCTGTTCGTTCGACAGGGCGGCTTGATTGCGCCGCAGCCGGTCCCACAATGGCCCCGTTCCCTGCCTCGCGGTATGGCGCTCGGCGCGAGCCAGCCGCGCTTCAAAGGCCAGGTCCATGGCTTCATCGGCCAGTTTTTCCGCTTGGGCTGCCAGTTGCTGCTCTTCCGTCGTGTCGGCCAGGCCCGATATGCTGCGGGCAATCGCCAATGGGCGCTCGTAATTCGCCAGCACGCGTTTATTCGCTCCACTGGCGGGAAATCCCGAGGTGCTGGCCGCCGAGGCGGTCAGCCACCAGGCCGTGCCGCAGCCGGCCAGTAGCAATAAAAACAATATTCTGCGCATGCTTCAGTTTTCAGCATACAGGAACCCGCAAAGGTTAAAGCGTCTGGGGAGTTTGTTATTTCTGCCGGATTTTTTACGTACTCTATTAGGAATGCCGGAAGAGAACCCGAACCATGCGCCCGCGCTTTCCGTCACCGGACTCTGCCGTGAATACGCCCGCGGCGCCAGCCGCGTGCGCGCCCTTGATGGCGTAACCCTCGCGGTCGGGCGCGGAGAGTTTCTCGCCCTGGTGGGCGCTTCCGGCTCCGGTAAATCCACGCTGCTCAATCTAATGGCCGGGCTCGATCGTCCCACCGCGGGCAGCATTGTCGCCGAAGGCCGCGACTTGGCTGCGCTGTCGTCCGATGAGCTGGCCCATTATCGCAACGCCGTGGTGGGCATGGTCTTTCAGGCCTTCAATCTGCTGCCGCGCATGACCCTGGAGGAAAATGTCGAGTTGCCCTTGCGTCTGGCCGGCTGCGAGCCCGCCCGGCGCGCGGAGCTGGTGCGGGCCGCGCTGGCGCGGGTGGGGCTCGAGTCCCGCGCCGCGCACCGTCCGGGTGAGCTCTCGGGTGGCGAGCAGCAGCGCGGCGCCATTGCCCGCGCCCTGGTGCTGCGCCCGCGGATTCTTCTCGCCGACGAGCCCACCGGCAATCTCGACAGCCGCACCGCTCTCGAAATTCTCGATCTGATGAATGAGCTGCGGCGCGACTCCGGCGCCACCATCGTCATGGTCACCCATGAACAGCACCTGGCCGAGCGCTACGCCGGCCGCATCGCCCGTCTGCGCGACGGCCGGCTCGAAAGTCTGGATGTGCGGGCATGAGGGGCGGCGACCTGGCCCGGCTGGCGCTGCGCAATCTGCGCGAAGCCCGGCTGCGCAATGCCCTCACCACCGTGGGCATCGCCGTGGGCGCGGCTTCGCTGGTCGCTATGCTCTCGGTCGGCGTCGGCCTGCAGCATTTTGCCCGCAGGCGGCTGGCCCGGGCGGGCTTATTTAACTCGATCGTGGTCACCCGCAAAATGAATCTGCGCGGCTACGGCCGCGCCTATCGCTTTGGCAAGACCGCCGCCGGTGCTCCCACCCGCCCGCTCGATCAGGCCGCGCGCCTCCAATTGGAGCATTTGCCCGGCGTGCTGGCGGTTTATCCCCAGGTCCGCTTCCTCAGCCTGGTGCGCTACGCCGGCAAATCCTATACCACCCTGATCGCCGGCGTGCCGCCGGCCGCGCGCTCGGGCGGCAGCTTCAGCGGTCTGATCGGGAAGTATTACTCCAGCCCCGATGCTGCTCAGGCCATTCTGCAGATGAAGTTCGCCCGTGTTCTCAACCCGCATCCGCGGCAGTTGCTGGGCAAAACCCTGACCCTGCGTTACGCCGAGCGCCAGCCCTTGCCGGCTCGGCCGGGCTCGGGCGGCGCTGCCGGTTTTGCCATTATTCCCAAAACCCAGCCGTTGCGCATCGTGGGTCTGGCGCCCCGGGCGCCCGTCTTCGGCCTTTCGGGATTTTTTCGCGGCCGTGTATTTTTGCCCCAGCAGCTCGCCGAGCACCTGCAAATCGCTCAATATAGCAGCCTGCGTGACCTAGTCAACGGTCAGGGCAAGGGCCGCAACTACGGCAATCTCAATGTGGTCACCCGCGGGCCCGGCCGGGTTCTGCCGGTCGAGCAGGCGATTAAAAAAATGGGCTTCCGCGCATTTTCTTTAATGGACGCCACCCGGCGCCTGCGCCTGGTTTTTGCCCTCTTCGATCTGTTATTGGGAATTTTCGGCAGCCTGGCTCTGACCGTGGCTTCGCTCGGCATTGTGAATACCCTTGCCATGGCCCTGCTCGAACGCCGGCGCGAAATCGGCATTCTCAAAGCCCTGGGCGCGGCCGATGGCGTGGTGCAACGGTTGTTTCTGGCCGAAGCGGCGGTCATGGGCGTGGTCGGCGGCCTGGCGGGCGTGCTTCTGGGCCGGCTCCTGGCCGCGCTGCTCAACTGGGGCACCAACGACTATCTGGCCCGCCGCCATCTGCCCCATGTCAGCATCGCCCAGGTGCCCTGGTGGTTGGGCCTGGGCGCGCTGGCGTTTGCCTTGGCGGTCAGTCTGCTGGCGGGGTGGTATCCGGCCCGCCGCGCCGCGCGCCTCGATCCCGTCGAAGCCCTGCGCTATGAGTAAATCCACTCGCGCTGCCTGTCGTGGAGCCCGCGCCAGGCATTTGTCAGCCCTCACAGCCTGTGGCAGAAGTGTGGTTTTCTCGGCGCAAGGTCGCGGCACGCTCATGCAACGGCAGCAGCCGAAACGGCCGATACCGGCGGCGCGAGCGCAAGCAGTAGTTTGTCCATGCCGAAGCATTGCCGCATGCTACCGTCTTTCATTTTAGTGATCCGGGCATCCGTATCGTTCGGGTTATGGCAGTCCTGATTTGAGGGTTTGTTTTTCCGCTTCCTGTTGATTCGAGCCAGGTTCTTCCCGCGTCGGCGTTTCGATTCCGTTGGCCTTGGCTAAGTTGGTCATGAACTGTTCGTAATGCAGGTAAATTCCATGCTGTTCAAGCCGAGTGCATGCATGCGTAGTGCAGTTTTGAACATACGAATGGGTCAAAAGGCGATACGGTAACTTCATACTGTTATCAGCGGGCGACATTACGTTCCGATGGATAGGGCATGGATAGGGTCATGAACAAAGCAAAACTCATCAATTCTAATTTTGTATACGGAGCCCCTCCGCACGATCACCCATTAGAATTCCCGCCGGTCCAACGGCCCGTCTTGCGTAGTTTCGTGCCGGCATTCGATATTCAGGCGTTTCTGGACCAGCAGGTGGGAGCACCCCTGGCCCGCGCCTATGGCGAGGCCATCTTTTCCCAGGGCGATACCTCGAATGCGGTATTTTTCATATGCAAAGGGCGGGTCAGAATCTCCGTGGTTTCGACTCAGGGCAAGGAAGTGGTGCTTGCTGTGCTGCCGGCGGGCGCGTTTTTTGGCGAAGCCTGCCTGGTCGAGCAGCGGATTCGGGCAGCGACCGCCATTGCCATTCAGCCGTCGCTGATCACGCGAGTAGAACAAAAACTCATGGCCCGCCTGATGCACGAATCCTTGGAATTTGCCGAAGCCTTCACCGGCGGATTGCTGTTGCATAGCATTCGGCTGGAAGAGGACTTGGTGGACCAGCTCTTCAATTCCTGTGAAAAACGCCTGGCGCGTCAGCTGCTGCTGCTGGCCAATTACGGTCATGACGTCCAGCCCGAGACTTCTATTGGCCGCATCAGCCAGGAAGTGCTGGGTGAGATGGTGGGTACGACCCGCAGCCGGATCAGTTTTTTTATGAACCGCTTCCGCAAACTGGGATTTATCGAATACAGCGATAATAGCCCGGAGATTAAAATCCATGCGGCGCTGCTGAGTGTGATTCTGCACGACTGATGGCAGAATGCGCCAGGGTGCGATCCCGCTTGCTTTTCCATCGGATCAGGCCACTTGCTTGCGAGCCCCAAGGTCTTCGCTGTGCTTGGCCATGATGGTGGTGGGGAATTGAAATCTATCCGCGGCATGCGGCACATCCGATACCGCGCAGGCGTCGAGCGAAGCGCCGCAATGGCGGCATTGCTGCCCGCGCATAATTTTACGGCGAATGCGATTCGAACCGGCTTCATATGTGGCCTTTCCCAGGAACAGCCGGGAACACATACTGCACTGAATCAAGACCGAATGCGATTGTACTTGGTTAGCCATGATAAAACCTTCTTTCCGGACTATTTACTTTCAAACGCTGTAGTCACTCCGCATATAACCTAATCCCGCAGCCCGGATGTGTCTGTCTCATATGCAACAGTCATTTCCGGATATTCCTTTTCGGCCGCGTGTCGGCAGCCCTGCACTTGCGCAGGGGAAATATTTCGTGGCTTTCCTGGCATGAGAGATCCACCGGATTACACCGCCCTGTGCATGAGCAAATGTGTACAGCGGGTAGATTACGTTCCAGTCCATATTGAATCAGGCAGTATGAGGTCAAATTTTTAACAGGAGAATTCAGCCATGTCAGACAAAAAATCAGCCATTTTAGGCATTTATCCCGATTATTCCAGCGTGGAGAACGCGGTGGATCTTCTGAAAGAGGCCGGTTTCGGCAATGCGAATATCTCCGTGTTGTTTCCTGAAAAAGCCGGCGGCAAAAAATTCGCCCATGACAAAGGCACGCATGCGCCCGAAGGCACGGTGACCGGCGCGGGCACCGGCGCGGTCGTGGGCGGAACGCTCGGCTGGCTGGTGGGCATCGGCGCCCTGGCCATCCCGGGGCTGGGCGTGTTCATCGCCGCCGGTCCGCTGATGGCGGCGCTGGCCGGGGTGGGCGTGGGCGGCACGGTGGGTGGAATCACAGGCGGGTTGATCGGCCTGGGGATCTCCAAACACGATGCCGAGCGGTATGAAGTGCGGGTCAAGGCGGGCGGAATGTTGCTTTCGGTGCATGCCGAAAACGCCGAGGGGACCCAACGCGCCCGGGAAATTATGACGCGGACAGGCGCCCAGGATATTTCCGCCACCGGGGAAGCGAGCGCCAATTATGTGCGGAGCGAGCCCGTAGCGGCACACGTTCCCAAGCTCAAGCGCGTGGTCTAGCCAGGCAGGCCGCAAAAGCGGCAGAAAGAGAATCTAACCATGGGACACAAACAGCATCATCACGATCATGACGCAACGCACCGCCATGGGCCGGCCAACGGCCTGGCGGCACAGGAACCTGAGCTTGCGGACCGTATCCGGCGGCGGGCCTACGAACTATTCCAAAATCATCCGGATAGTTCTGAGCTTCAGAACTGGCTGCGCGCGGAGCGGGAAATTCTGCAGGCTTCGCCCTCACCTCCGGCAGTTCATTAGCTTTTTCGTTCGCGTCGGCACAGGGCTGGCGCGGTTACTCCGGGCGATCAAAGCTACCGGGTTACGGTGCTGCGCCTCTTAAATGAGGCGCTGATCGCCGAGTTGGTTTGTACGCTGCGGTACCAGCGCCATCATTACATGGCCAAAAGCATGCACTCGCGGGCAGTGACAGAGGAGTTGCTTGAACATGCCCGGGAAGAACAGGAACAAAGACATGAAGACCTTGCTCGAAACCAACGGGAACGAAGAACAACAACGAGAACGCTAGGAACGAATCGCATAAAACACCCGAACCGAAACCTTCACTCATTCATCTATATCAGGAGAAATCACCATGAAAGCCAGCACCAAAAATCAAATTCAAGGTAAATACCGCGTCATTAAAGGCAAACTCAAGGAGCAAGCCGGGCAAACGACTCATCACCCGGGCGTGCAGGCCAGGGGCAGGATCGAAAAAACGGCCGGCAAGGTGCAGGGTGCAATCGGCAAGGTGGAGAAAATGGTCGGGAAATAATAAGTCCCTCACCCGGGTGGAAAAGTTAAAAACATGAAAAACGCCATATTGGCAGGTAGCTTGCTCATGATATTAGGCACGGCTGCTTTGGTTTGGCAGGGAGTGACATTCACCCGCCAAAAAAAGGTCATGCATCTGGGCCCGATCCATATGACCCGCAACACGCAGGAAAGGATTCCGTTGCCTCCCATCCTGGGCGGCATCGCATTGGTCGGGGGATTGGCGCTGGTGGTTTTGGGCGTCAGGCGCAAGGCCTGACCATACCGCACTGAAGTGAATGGCCAGGAGAGTATTGGGATACTCAGAGAAGAAAAAAGGAATGAGGATACAACATGCTAGCAACCATTTTCATCATTGTCGTGGTTTTGCTGCTGATCGGTGCGCTGCCTCGCTGGGGGCATAGCCGGAACTGGGGCTATTTTCCGAGCGGCGGGCTGGGCCTGGTGCTGGTGGTGCTGTTGATTCTGCTGCTCCTTGGCCGGTTATAGGCCGCGGTGTCCGCGGTGCGGCCGCCTTCCGCATGTAACGTTGGATTTACGAAAGGACGCTTAACTATGCTTCTCATCCATGTCATTTTGGTGTTGATTGTGGTGGGCGTACTGCTCTGGCTCATTAACACCTATATCCCCATGGCGGGTCCGATCAAAGCGATTTTAAACGCCGTGGTGGTCATTGTACTGATTTTGTGGCTGCTCAATGGCTTCGGTCTTCTCAGTTCAATCCGCAACATGCGTGTGTGAGGGTGACCTGAGGAATTGTTGTCGTTGCATAGTTGCCTGCTATGTCGCTCGGAACTATCCCATACGGCATTCTGTTGCCAAACCTTCGATTTGGCCATCCATGCGCTGCGGTGTCCTTGCTGCGTCAGCATGGCTTGTTCGCTTACTCCAGGGTTCTCAGCATAAATTAACCAGCAGAGGGCCGGGCTGCCGGCGCCAGGGATGGCATAGTCATCGAATCGAACATCCATAAAATCGCATTTATCGGAAATTACCTGCCGCGGAAATGCGGTATTGCCACTTTCACCTCGGACCTGCTGACCTCGGTGGCTGCGTTCCGTCCCGAAATCCAGTGCCTTGCCGTGGCAGTCAACGACCTGCCCGGCGGATATGCCTATCCGGATGCGGTGCGTTTCGAAATTGAGGAGCAGGACGTAACTTCGTATCAGCAAGCCGCCGACTTCATCAACCTCAGCAATGTGGACATGGCCTGCATTCAACATGAATTTGGAATCTTCGGCGGACCGGCCGGAGGCCATGTGCTGGCGCTGGCGCGAGAACTGAAACCTCCGCTGGTCACCACGTTCCATACCGTGCTGCGCGAACCCAGCCCCGATCAGCGGCGCGTGATGCTGGAGCTGATCGCGCGTTCGGCCCGGGTGGTGGTGATGACCCAGAGGGCGCGGCAAATGATGCAGGAAGTTTACCAGGCGCCCGAGCACAAAATTGATTTAATCCCCCACGGCATTCCCGACATTCCCTTCGTGGACCCGAACTTTTACAAGGACCAGTTTGGCGTGGAGGGCAGGACCGTGTTGCTGACCTTCGGGCTCTTATCGCCGAACAAAGGCATCGAAAACGTGCTGCAGGCCCTGCCTGCCATCCTGGCGGAGTTCCCCGACGTCGTATATATAATCCTGGGCGCGACGCATCCGAACGAATTGCGCGAACACGGCGAGGCCTACCGGCTTAGCCTCGAGATTCTCGCTAAAAAAAACAAGATTGAGAAAAGCGTTATTTTTTATAACCGCTTTGTCGAACTGGAGGAATTAAAGGAATTCATCGGTGCCGCCGATCTTTACATTACTCCGTATCTCAACGAGGCTCAAATCGCATCCGGCACACTCGCCTATGCCTTTGGTGCAGGCAAAGCTGTGGTTTCCACTCCGTACTGGCACGCGGCCGAGCTTTTGGCCGAGGAGCGCGGCGTGCTGGTGCCGTTTAACGATTCCACCGCCATTGCCGGCGAAGTGCGGGGATTGCTGCGCGACCCCTCCCGGCGCCATGCCATGCGCAAAAACGCCTATCTCTTAGGTCGCGAAATGGTCTGGGCTCAGGCCGGGCGGTTGTACCTGCGCGCCTTTGAATCGGCCCGGCTGCAGGGGGCGGGGGTGTCGCGTAAATCGTTCGCCACCAAAACACTAGATCGGCAGCCGCCCGATCTGCCCCGGATCAAACTCGATCATTTAATCCGCATGACCGATGGGACCGGCATTTTACAGCATGCAATTTTTACCGTGCCCAATTTTTCCGAAGGTTATTGTACTGACGACAATGCCCGCGCCTTCATTCTGGCCGTCCTGCTCGACGAACTGGGAGAAGAACCCGTCCGCTGGCGCGGCCTGGCCACGACGTATGCGGCCTTTTTGCATTATGCCTTCGATGCCCAGGCCAGGCGGTTTCATAATTTTCTCGGCTTCGACCGCCGCTGGCGGGACGAACATGGATCGGAAGATTGCCATGCCCGGGCGCTCTGGGCCCTGGGCACCGGGGTCGGCAGGTCGCCCCATCGCAGTTTTCAGATCATGTCGGGCCAGTTGTTTGCCCAGGCCCTCCCGGCGGCATTGGAGTTTACTTCGCCGCGGGCATGGGCATACAGCCTGCTGGGCATCCATGCCTACCTGCGCCGGCTCAGCGGCGATAGCGCGGTGAATCAAGCCCGGGATCTCTTGACCACAAAATTGCTGAAACTTTTCAACCAGGCTGCGCGGCCAGACTGGCCCTGGTGCGAGGACGGTCTGGCTTATGACAATGCCAAACTGGCCCATGCCTTGATTCTCAGTGGGCAGTCCAGCGGGGATTCCGCGGTGCGGGACCGTGGCTTGCGGGTGTTGCGTTGGCTGGCCGAGGTGCAAACATCGGAGAACGGGCATCTACGGCCCATCGGCAGCAATGGATTTTACCGGCGTGAGGGGCCGCGCGCCAGGTTCGACCAGCAGCCAATTGAAGCCCAGGCCATGGTATCGGCTTGCCTTGACGCGTACCGGGTCACCGTGGACCTTGAGTGGTACAAATTGGCCCAACTCGCTTTTGACTGGTTTCTGGGCTGGAATGACCTGGGGCTGGAGTTATATTCGCCCAGCACCGGCGGCTGTCGCGACGCCCTGCACGTGGACCGCGTGAACGGCAATCAGGGCGCGGAATCCACGCTGGCCTTTCTGCTCTCGCTGGTGGAGATGCGGCACATGCAATCTACCGTAACGGCTTTCCCCGAGCTCGCCGCTTAGATCTCTCTCCTGCATGAAATCCGTTACCCTCGAACGCCT
>JAKATS010000369.1 GCA_021818645.1 Acidobacteriota bacterium
AGACCAACCGGCTCGATCTGCGGTATGTCATCCAACCCGGCCCCCTGGTTACCGTGGCAGTCGAAGGGAACGTGATTTCCCATAGCGTGCTGCGGCGGGAAGTTCCGATTTTTCAGGAACACGCCGCGGATGAAGAGTTGATGGACGAAGGGCGGCGCAATCTGCGGGATTATCTGCAGGGCAAAGGTTATTACGAGGCCCATGTGGAGTTTCGCCGCATCCACCCCAGGCCGGGCTGGCTGGAAGTTCTGTATATCGTCCATACCGGACCCAAAGAAGAACTGCGGGCGATTCTATTTCGCGGCAATCGTTATTTTTCTGAAGATCAGCTTGTATCCCAACTGGCCGAAAGGCCGGCCACACCGTTATTGCCCAATATCATACCCGGCGTGCGGGGGCGTTTTTCGCATCGCCTGATGGCAGGCGATGCGCGCGCCATCACTTCGCTCTATCATGCCAATGGATTTACTCAGGCGCGGGTCACGCCCGTCATTCTCCAGGGATATCATGGCAACCCGGGACATCTGGCAGTGCGATTTGATATTCAGGAAGGCCGGCAGACGCTGGTGAAGCGGCTGACGATCATGGGGAACCGGCGATTCAGCGTAGCCCGCATCGAGAGCTGGCTGAATACCGCGCCGGGGGAGCCATTTTCGCCCTACACCGTGGCCGCTGACCGCAACCGCATTTTAGAGCGATATTACGACCACGGCTATTTGCAGGCGCAATGCCGTGCCCTGGTTCATGCCATCGCCGGCCGTCCATATGAAAATGTGACCTTTACGATTTATGAAGGGCCGGTGGAAAGCGTGCATCAGGTTTATATCAATGGCGAACGCTTCGTTAAACCGAAAGTGATTGCTCGTCAGGTCCAGGTCAAGCCCGGGCAGCCGCTGAGCCAGACCAAGCTGCTGGCGACGCAGCGCCGGCTCTACGATATGGATCTGTTCACCGGCGTGAGCGTCGCGGTGCAGAACCCCAGCAGCGATTTGCCGGCCAAGGATGTGCTGGTGGTGGTGCACGAGGCGCCGCGCTACTCCTTCAGCGAGGGCGTGGGATTGCAGTTTCAGGGCGGAACGGGTGTTAACCATCTTCCCTCGATCAGCGGCAGCGGTTTCAGCCCGGATGTATCGTTTCAGATGACCCGGCTGGCGGTTACCGGCCGCCCGCAGACGCTCTCACTGGATGCCTTGTATGGTTCGATCGAGCGACGGGCCGGTTTGGATTACCGGCTCCCATATTTTCTGACCCATCGCAAATGGAAACTGGACCTCAGCGCGCTCTATGACGACCGGTATGATCTGGTTACCTTTCGCGCCATTCGCGAGCAGACAGCGGTTCAGCTGACGACTCAGCCGGCGAGTGATTTGCAGGTTTTTTACCGGCTGGTGTACCGCCGGGTGCGGGCCGTCATATCCCCGGGGTCGTTTTCCGCTGAACTGGTGCCGTTGCTGAGCCGGCCCGCCGATCTGGCGATTGCGGAAACCAGCCTGGTGCGTGACCGGCGCGATAACCCCATCGATACCCATTCGGGGACTTACGACACCGCCTCGTTCGCCATCGCCAAAAGTTTCGGCGCCTCGAACTTTGTGCGCCTGATGGGTGAGCATGCGTTTTATATTCCGCTGGACAAGCGCCGGCACTGGATTCTGGCCAATGCCACGCGCCTCGGAGAAGAACTGCCCTTTGGCGCCCGCGAGCCGAGCACGCGGGCAATTCCCGGACAGGCGCCGGTGACGACCTTGGTTTACGATATTCCGCTGCCGGAGCGTTTTTTTTCGGGCGGAGCCGATTCGCTGCGCGGCTTTGCCTTTGATCAGGCCGGCCCGCGCGATCCGGTAACGGGCGTGCCGGTGGGCGGAACGGCGCTGTTCATCAACAATCTGGAACTGCGGTTTCCCTTGATCGGGCGGGACATTGGCGGAGTCTGGTTTTATGATGCCGGCAACATTTACAGCTCGTTTCGATCACTGCTGCGCGGCCTGGGCAGGTATCATCCGCCCTCATTATCGGACCTGAACTACACCTCCGATACGCTGGGCTTCGGTTTGCGCTATAAAACCCCGGTGGGGCCGGTGCGGCTGGATTTTGGCTATCTGCTCAACCCGCCCACATTTCAAACTTACAATAAAACCAAGCTGGTGCCGCAGCAACTATCGCATTTTCAGTTCTTTTTCAGCATTGGCCAAACCTTTTAAAGTGAACTTAAGCCGCCCATCCGCATGCATTGATTATTGGCTGCCGGCGTTCTTCATGCTGCTCGCCACGGCCGCAGCCGGGCAGTGCAGATTCCAACCCTGGCGGCGATCCCGGACCCGAACACACGGGAAAACCCTGGACCGGATCGTCGCGGTGGTGAACCGGCAACCTATTCTCGACAGCCAGGTGCGGGAAGCGGCATGGTATCGCCTTTTTTCCACCCCGAATGAACACCGATTTGTTCTACACAATCTGGACTGTCGCGCCACCCTGCATCATCTCATCATGGAGCGGTTGATCGCGCAGGCCATGCCCAATAGTGCTCACCGGCTGCTTCCAGCCCCGCAATGGCAGGCATGGGTGCGGCAAATGGGCGGAATGAAGCATCTGCAGGCGCAGGCACGGAAGTATCACCTGACAGCCGGCCGGCTTCGCCGGCTGATCGGCCGGCAGTACGCGATGATCAGGTTCATGGATGGCAGGTTCAATCCGCAGATTCATATTTCCGCGGTCTCGGAGCGGAATTATTACCAGCAGATTTATCTGCCGATGTGCCGCAGAAAACATGAGCCGGCGGCAGTGCTGCCGCGAGTGCGGCCGCTGATCCGCGTCATTCTGCGGCAGCAGGCGCTGGGGCGGAAGGAACAGGCTTGGATCCTGTATCTGCGCCATCATGCCCGGGTTCGCATACTGGGCCATTATGGCGATGGAAGGACGGCGCGGCCGCGGGGCAGGGCACGAATCCACGGATGAATGAGGAACTCCACTCCGCGCCCGCAACCCGTCACCGGCCTCGATGGCTGCGGTGGCTGGCGGTGCTGGTCCTGCTGCTGCTCGCGCTGGCAGCCAGCGCCTGGTGGTATCTCCACACCCGGAATTTTCAGCGCCGGATGCAAGCCCTGGTGCAGAAGAAGATCACGGCGGCGACGGGCGCGCGGGTGGAAATGCAGTATTTTCATCTCAGCCTGCAGCCGCTGGGAATTGCCATGCGGGGGCTGGTCCTGCACGGGCGTGAAGGAGAGGGTCAGCCGCCGCTGGCGCAAATCGGCGCCGTGCGGCTGGGCCTGACGGTGCGGTCATTGCTGCGCGCTCAGGTGGATTTAACCACGGTTCGCATCGTGCGGCCCGCGATTCATATTGAATGGCTTGCGTCCGGGCAGTCCAATCTGCCGCATCCCTCCCGCCCCGCCTCCGGACCGCCGGCTGAAAGCTTATTTCAATTGGGGGTGCGCCGATTGCAGGTGCGGCAAGGCATGCTGTATCTGCACAACCAGCGGATTCCCTTTTCAGCCCGGCTGCGCCACCTGCATTTGCGCATGCTCTATGCGCACGGGCATTATCGCGGCCGGCTGCGTTTCAACGGGAGACATTGGCATTACGGCCGGCATGGGCTGGGACGGCTGCAGGCGAGTTTGCGATTTTCGTTATGGCCCAATGACCTTAAACTGCGCCGCTGGAAGCTGAACGGAGTGGGTTGGCAAGCCCACGGAGCGGCCATGGTGAGCAACTTATCCCAGCCGCGGATTCGCGGCCAGGCCTGGGCGCAAATGGACCTTCACCAGATTGTGAAGCAGTGGTACGGAACGCGCCCGGCGCCCCTGATCGCAGGCACCGCCCTGACGCATATCCTTTTTGCCTGGCAGGCAGGGGCATGGTCGGCCAGCGGAGGATTGGCGGCGCAGCAACTGCGCCCGTCCACCGGAGTCCGCGGCTCGCAACTGGGCGCATGGTCGGCTCTGGCGCAGTTCAATGCCAATCCGCGCCGGGTGAAGATCGCTCCCTTGATTGTGCACGGCCTGGCGGGCCAGGCCCGGCTCAGCCTGTGCTATGGCCTGCAGGCAAGGCGTGGAAAATACCAGGCCCAGGGCGAGGTGTCCGGCCTGCGCATTGGGCCGCTGGCGCAAATTGTCCTCGCACTGGCGGAAAAAAATGGGAAATCTGCTTCCCATTCGCGGTCATCACCCGTCCTGCCGCGGTTTGCCGGCCGCATGAGCGGCCGCTTCGCATTGCGCGCCGGCGCCGATGTCGCGCAGACCCTGCGCGGCCGGTTGGCATTGCATATCGCTTCTCTCCGGCCACCGGTGCCGGCTCAATGGAAGACGAGCCGTGGACAACCCCCGATTCCCCTGCGGGGTGACATCCAATTGCGGCTCGGCCCGGGATTGCAAACCGGCAATATCCGCCAGATGCGGCTGGCGATTCCGGGCGCCGGTTTGCAGGCCGCGGGATTGTGGCGGCGATCTGGAATGCGGATCGGAATTCAATTGCGAAGCCGGCATTTGCGGGTATGGCCGGGCTGGCTGCGGATCGCCGGACTTCACTTGCCTGCGCTGCACGGAGTATTGCAATTCAGCGGAAGTCTGAGCGGCCAGCCCCGGGCGCCGGCTTTATCGGGCCGCGTGCAGGTTCGCCGTTTTGCCCTGGGACGCTGGCGCGTGGATGAGGCCGCGATCACCGGCAGTCTGAACGCCCATCGCATGCAGATTGCCGCCGCCGATCTGCGCCTGGGCAAGGCGCGCGTTACGGCCCATGGGTCGCTGGCCTTGCGCCGGTATCATCCTCTGCCCGCGGGAGCATTGGCGATCACCGCCTCGGCCCGGCAATTACCGCTCAGCCAGATTGAAGTGCTTTTGCGCCGCCATGATCCGGTGCTGGGGCTGGTTAATTTGCAACTGCGGGTCCATGGCAGTCTGGCGCATCCGGAAGGGCAAGGGCATCTGCAAATTACCCGGGCTGTCGCCTGGGGCCAGCCCATTCGCTCCCTGAACGCCGCGCTCCGGCTGCAGTCCGGCACCTTCACCGCGGCGCCCCTGCACATCATCCTGCCCGCCGCCGCGATCAGCGGCCGGATCAGCTATAACCTGTCCCGGCAGCGCTATCGAGTGTCGCTGGCTTCTCCCGGCATTCGACTTCAGGATTTGCCGCCGCTGCAATCGGCGCGGCTGCATGTCAGCGGTTTGCTGCGATTTCATCTGACCGGCGCGGGTACGCTGGCGCACCCTTCCGGCCGGCTCCAGGTCGAAGGCGTGGATATGCGCGGCAACGGCGAACCCATGGGACAGTTGCACGCCACGCTGATTCTGGCCCATCAAATCGCCCGCCTGGACGGTACGGATACGCTGCCGGGTGGAGATCTGCATTTAACCGCGGTGCTGGGCATGGGACCGCTATATCTAGTCAATGCCCGGGTGGATCTCAATCACTATGACGCTGATGCCTGGCTGCGGCGCTTTACCCCGCTGCGCCTGACCGGGCATAGCCAGTTCTCCGGCGCGCTCACCCTGCAGGGACCGCTCCGGCAGCCCCATGCACTGGTCGCGCAGGCCAGCTTTACCCAGGCGCGCATTGAAGCGGAGGGAATGGCGCTGTTCAACGCCGGCCCGCTCGAGTTTTCGCTCGACCGCGACGTATTTACCATCAATCAGTTTCATCTGCTGGGCACCGACACCGATCTGCGGGCCTCGGGCACGGTCGGACTGCATGGTCTGCAGCCCATGAATGCTGCCGTTACCGGAAGCGTGAATCTGGCCCTGCTGCATGTGCTGAACCATCACATACAAAGCGCGGGGCGTTTGCTGATCCAGACACGCATTCAGGGCAATTTGCATCATCCTCAGCCTGCAGGAACGATCCAGATCCAATATGGCAGCCTGGCGGAAGCGGGTGTGCCGATCGCTTTCGATCACATGCAGAGCTTGATCCGGCTGAGTGGGAATCGCGCAACCGTGGAACAGTTCACCGCCCATGCCGGAGGCGGCATGCTCAAGGCCTCGGGGTTCGCGGCATATACCCCGGCCGGCTTGAACTACGATTTTTCGCTGACCGGAAACAATTTGCGCGTGCTTTATACCGGCATCAGCGCCGCGGGGGATGCGCGGCTGCATTTAGTCGGAATCGGCGGGAGCGGGTTATTGAGTGGAGATATTTTGCTCAACCGGATGGCGATGACCCCGAATTTCGATTTGGCGGTATTTCTCGCCAACCAGCGCGGAAGCGAAACCGGATCTACGGGTCCGAGTTCACTGGGGCGGCTGAAGCTGGGAATCCATCTGATTACCGGGGCCGGACTGCAGGTAGCCAGCCCCAGCGCGCATCTGCAGGCGCAGGCCGATCTGCGGGTCCAGGGCACCCTGGCGAATCCTATCCTGCTGGGCCATATTTCCGGAACCGAAGGCAGGCTGCGTTTTGCCGGCAACTCCTTCACCGTGGATCGCGCCAGCATTGAGTTCGACGATCCGTTTGCCATCAATCCCCTGCTCAATATCGTGCTCAGCACTACGGTGCAGTATTACAACATCACGCTCACCATTTCCGGCCCCATGGATAAGCTGAATGTGACTTACCGCAGCGACCCGCCGCTTTCAAATTCCGACATCATCGCCCTGCTGGCCACCGGTCAGACAGCCGAGCAAAGCACCTACGCCAGCATGTCGCAGCAGGCCTCGAGCGGTTTCATGGGGCAGTCGGAGCAGTTATTAAGCGCCGCATTGGAAAATGTCGCCGCCAGCCGGGTGCGGCGTATTTTCGGCATTACCCGTATCAGCGTCAACCCGAATGCCGCCAATATTTATACCGGCGCCAGCAGCGGAGCCATTACGATTGAGCAGCAGATTTCACCCCGGTTGAGCTTCAGCTACACGCAAAATCTGAGTTCCAGCTCGCAGAACATTGTGCGCGTAACCTGGAACATCAGCTCACATTTCAGCATTCTGATCAGCCGGAATCAGTTTGGCATTTACGGCTTCAGTTTTCATTTTCGCCAGCAATCCCGCTAAAAGGATCCCAGCGCAGACTCGGCGTGGGGTGTAGGGGGCCCCACGTCGAGTTGGGCATAAGCGGGACGCACGGCATACAAAACCGCAGGTTTTGTGTATTCATGCCGTGCCGGGGCCCGCGCCATGCATTCTAAGCTCAGATGGCTCCGCGTTTGCGCCGCAGGATGGTTCCCGCCTGTGCGGCTGCGGTTCGGACCAGGAAGCCCATGTGGGGATGCTCAGGCTCCAGATCGGGAATCAGATCGTGATCGCGCAGGGTCTGGGAAGTGGTGGGGCCGATGGAGGCCAGCACGCAATGGGCCAGCGCCGGGCGGAGCGCGTTCTGCATTCCCATATCCCCCGCCACCTGCAGCAGATGAATCGCCTGCTGCGAACTGGTGAATAAAATGACGGCAATTTTTCCCGCCGCAGTTTCCTGGATTGCGGCGCGCAGCGGCTCCAGATCTTCCGGCAGCTGATAAGAGTATAGATGCAGGGTATGAATGCGGACGCCGCGCCGCCCCAGTTCCCGCAGCAGTTCATCCGCGGGCTGGCCATATTCCTGCACCCCCACGCGCAATCCCGGCCAGGCAGGCGCGGCGGCATCCAGGCTTGCCATCACCTCGCGCCAGGTATGAGGCTCGGGCGCAATCAGGTTAGGTTCAACCCCCAGCTTCCTTAATTCAGCCGCGGCTTTGGGTCCGCGCGCCACTACGCGGATGCGGCGCAGGGCGTCGGCGAGCTGGGCGGGAGCATATTCCGGGTCCGCCAGCTCAATCGTGCGGCGCAGCCCGATCCCGGTTAAAAAAACCATCCAGTCGAGTTCTCCCCGGCAGAGGCGGCCCAGAAATTCCCTGACTTCATTCCGGTTCTCCAGCGTGACTTCGCGCAGAGCCGGAGCGGAAACCGGCTGCCCGCCGAGATTTGCAATCAATTTCGCCATCTCCGCCGCGCGGCGGGATTCCAGCGAAAGCACGCGTAATCCATGGAAATCGGGACTGGTCATGGGCAAATACTCTGCCGCTCGTCCGCCGGTATAAATCACCGTTTGATTGGAACGGCGAAGCCGGAAACGTGGCTCCGCTACAACCATTCTCACCGGATTTGTGATCCTGGCGGGGTTCAAATGCATACGGCTGTGTACTCGATGCCAGAATAGATAGGCGTGAATGCAAAAATCGCCATCATCGGCGCGGGTGTGACCGGACTGAGCGCGGCCGGGGAGCTGCTGCGGCGGGGGGAAGAGAATTTTATTTTGCTGGAGGGCGAATCCCGGCCTGGTGGCGTGATTCAAACCCTGGCCGCGGAAGAATTTCTGCTGGAACTTGGCCCCGATGCGTTTTTAGCCCGCGATCCCCGGGCTGGCAATATTCTGCCGGAATTGAATCTGCAGGAGGAAATTCCGCCTCAGAAAGAGGGTTCGACCACATATATATGGAATCAGGGGCGGGCGCTGCGCCTGCCTCGGGGCTGGTTGCGCATGGCGCCGGAAAGCCTTGCGGAATTCCTGACCACACGATTAATCTCCTGGCCCGTCAAGGTGCGCATGGCGCGGGATTTTCTTTGGGGCACAAAACTGGACGGCGCGTACGCTGCGGCCGATGCATCCGTGGCGGAATTTCTTAACCCCCGGTATGGGCGGGAATTTACCGGGCAAGTGGCTGAACCCATTCTGGGGGCGCTGTTTCATCTGCATCCGGATGAAGCCAGCCTGCGCGCTCTGTTTCCGAAACTATGGGAATATGCCGGATGCAATAGCGTGAGCCGCGCGCTCTGGCGCGATGCCCGCACGCGCACTCAAAAAAGCCCGGGGCGGGTGGGAATACAAGGCGGAATGGCGCGGCTGACCGAGGCGCTGGCGGCGAAACTGCGCCCGGATCAGCTGCAATGCGGGCTGCGCCTTGAGAGCATTGATCCCGGCGAATACGGCTTTCGTCTGCATACCAGCCGCGGCGAATGCGCATGCGAACGCCTGATTCTGGCCGTGCCGGCCTGGAGCGCGGCGGCAATCACCGAAAATTTCGATCCCGAGTTGGCCGGGGCGCTGCGGCGCATTGACTACGCGCCCGCCTGCCTGGTGCATCTGGGTTATGCCAAAGAACCGCGGCTTGCCCCGGGGCATGCCTTATTTATGCCCGCGGCGGCGCAAACCGCGGCCCGCGCCATCACGTTCATTCACCGCAAATATCCTTGCCGGGCGCCGGCCGGCGCGGCGCTGCTGCGCCTGGCCATGGATGCCGGCAAATTACAGGATTTCAATGATGTTGAGATCATAGGCAGGGCGCGGAATGAGCTCAGTTCAATCTTTGGGCTTACCGCGGAACCCTGCCTGAGCCACGTGCAGCGCCATCCCCGCGCCGCTCCTTGGCTGCGGACTGGGCATGTGGAACGGGTGCGGGAGATTTTGCTGCGGGCGCAAAAACATTCAAATCTTGTGCTGGCCTGCAATGGAATTCATGGCGCCAGCGTGGCGGCCTGCCTGCAGGCCGGCCGCAAAGCTGTGCATGCTGCAATCCAGCCCTGAGACATTGCTCAAAATCCAAAATTGATTCTTTCGGATGATCTGCGCTCAGTTAAAAATGATGCTCTTTAGCGCGTGATTAGGCCATAGATGAGCTGCTGGCCGGTGGGCCGGGTCACTTGAGCCGAAGCTTCAGCCGTGATGAATATGGTAAAAACTCGATAGGGAGAATCACTCTTGTCCAAATTAGCTTTTGAGCGGCGGTGATAGAACTCTGCTACGGTTTGCGTTGAGAAGACGTGAACCATAGGGAGGGCCACCACCGCC
>JAKATS010000350.1 GCA_021818645.1 Acidobacteriota bacterium
GGGGACCGGCGCCTGCCGCGCCCGCTCGGCCTTGGCCTCGAGCTCGGCGATCACCTCCTGGCGCATCTTCTCAATCTGCGCCGGGGTCATCTGCCGCTCCTCGATCAGTTTTTCGCTCAGCAGGCGGATGGGGTCGCGCCGCCGCCAGGGTTCTTCTTCTTCCGCCGAGCGGTAGTTCAGCGGCTTGTCATGGATGCCGTGGCCCTGATAGCGGTAGGTGAGAGCTTCAACAAAGCAGGGCCGCTGGCGCTCGCGCACAGCGGCAAAAATGCGCTCGCTGGCGCTATAAACGGCGCCCACGTCCTGGCCGTCAATCTGCTCGGTGGGCATGCCGTAACCACGGGCCCGGTCCACCAACTGGCTCAGGCTGGAATGCCGCTGCAGGCTGGTGCCCATGCTGTATTGGTTGTTAATGCAGACAAATACCACCGGCAGATCCCACAGGCTGGCCAGGTTGAGCGATTCATGGAAGGTTCCGGTATCGAGCGCGCCGTCGCCAAAAAAGCAGACGCACAACCCCTTGCCCGGCAGCCGCTTCAGCGCCATGCCCACTCCGGCTGCGACCGAGATGCCGCCGCCCACAATGCCGTCGCCGCCCAGAAAGTGCTTGTCCGGGCTGTACATATGCATGCTGCCGCCCTTGCCCTTGGAAACTCCGGTGCGGCGGCCGAACAGCTCGGCGAAGACCCGCTCGGCGTCAATGCCCATGGCCAGGCAATGCCCATGATCGCGGTAGTGGTCCACGATGTAGTCGCGGCTGGGATCGAGGGCTTCGAGCATGCCCACCCCCACCGCTTCCTGGCCGGCATAGGAATGGTAGTAGCCGCGGATCAGGCCGTTGCGGAATTCCTGCTCGCCCAGGTGCTCGAACTCGCGAATGGTGATCATCATTCGCAGCATGCGCTTCCATTGCGCGCCGCTTCGCGCCGGCCTGGCGGACGCCGGCGAGGGAATGGATTCTGAAGTCGTGCTCATGCCAAATTCTCCCGGCCGCGGGTTCTGCCGGGCTGGGGTGGCGGGGTATTTTAAACCCGCTTCAGGCAACACCCCCTGCGTTCCCGGTCTGCCGCTTCACGCGGGAGGTCATATATTCCGCACCCGCAAAATCTATTTTATCGCGGCTTGTCCGGTTTGTGGGTGATTTTTCCGCTCGCCGCATCGGTGATCCGGCGGGATATGGCCCGGAAATTCAGTGTGGTGAACTCGTTGGCCATTCACGCGGATCGCGGCCGCCAAATTGAGACATCAGCGGCGGCAAGACCATATGGAACAGACATTTCTAATGCTTCGTTTCCCCAAATCACCACTCAGTGGCTCCTCGGCCTTGGTTCCTGTCTGCTTGCCGGCTCTTCCATCCGGTCAGCAAAACTCCGGTGTCGAGCAAACAGCATTTCATGCCAGTCCCCCGCGCCCCGCCGATTCTTCTCGGCCATCGCGGAGCAGTCAAGCCGGTCACTCGCGCGTGCGTTGCGCGCGTGGCCCGCTGCCTGGCCGCTTTAAAAGAAAGGGATTACGTCCTGGCTGGTGGCGCCTCGCTTCTTGAGCGCTGCAACATAGGCATTATTCAGCCGGATAATTTCTTGCATATGCGGGAGGATGTTGGCCTGGTCGGCCAGGCATGCGGCATGCAAAATGCCGAAATCCTTCGCACTATAGCGATAATGGGCCGACAACCCCGGGGGTTGATGCGCTGGGCAGTAAGGCTGGACTTTTGTGTGTGCCATGCGCTCAAATGCGACTTCGCCCTGCCATTCGCGCAATGCCTGCCCCACGGCACCGACCCGCGTACTCAAGGCAAACCATTGGTGCTCTGGCATGCCGAGCTTGCCGGCTTCCTGCACCGTGAAAGCCGACGTATGCAATTTGGCTTTCAGCACCTGGGTAGCCGCGGAGGATTGCTGCTCAAGTTGTTGAAAGCGCGCCATATCGTGCGCCTTGAGCGCCGCCATTTCCCGCTGCGAAAGGGTTTTGACCTTCGCGATATCCGGCTGGGGCGACAGCTGGGCCGGGGCGGCCTTGGCATCCTGGACCGCTTTCGTCACGACTTTCAAGTAGAACGCGACGTCGGCTGCCGTCAATCCCACCCGGCCGGAATTGAGTTGTTCCGTTGGCGTATAGCCAGCCAGATCGGGATGCATGGTGGTCGCGGGCCGAGATGACGAAGCCGGAATATTCGTACGAGGCGCAAGTGGATTGGCTTGGGTAGTCGTCACGGGCTGGCGATGCGAACAGCCCATCATGAAAAGGAGCGCCAGGCCCACCAGCCATGAAGTTAGCTTTTGCGGATGCATGAGCATATTGAATCCCTAAACTCCCGGGTATTTGTGGATCTGGGCACAGTGAGCCGCGGCCGCCGGAGGATGCTGTCCTTCGGGAACAAAGGACCAGTGTCCGGTTAAATGCCGGGTGACACCGGCTTGCTGGCTCGTGACGTTCACATCCCCGCAAAGTACGGAACCCGCATGCACATGCGCCTGATATTCGAGAAAATCTCCAAACTGGGCCGAGCCGGATTTGGGATGGGCGCATTTGCCGGAGGCGGTAAATTTGCCTTTCCATCCAATAATGTTCCAGTTATAACTCGAGGCGCCGAGTATCAGCCATGCCGGCGTCGAGGCAGTAGCGCCGCTGCTGGACCGCTGCGTGGTTCCGCAAGCGTTGCTATGGATGGTACTGTGCCGGCTGCCCTGCGCCCGGCTGGCGCCTTTGTAATCGAAGAAATATCCATGCCGTCCCTTGCCCCATTGATAATACTTAAAATAAGCCGTACCGCTTTCACTCCAGATTTCATGCTCCACTCCGGGTAAATCCTCGGTGTAGGTGAAATGATATGCCCCGGCCCATTCCTGCGCCGGCAGGGAGGGTGGCAATCCTGGCCCGTTTGGTGGGTTGTTCATCGTTGTGGCATTTGAGCTTTGCGCGCCCGATTGGGCGGCCGCCGCCGGTTGCTGATGCGAGCAGCTCGCCGCCCCGGCAATGAGCGCGGCCAGAATGAGTAATGTGGATGTCCGGTTCATCATTGGATTATTGATAGGGAACACCCTCCGGACCGTGAATCATGATTGTCAAATCGTAGGCAGCGATTCCAAATGGAGCGTCCACCCAGCAGTGAACATCCACATACGGAGAGCTGCTGCCCGGATGATCATTCATTGTGGAACATCCATTACCGCTATCGGACACAGGATTGTATAATTCGACGGAATCCAGCACCCAGCCATTTTTGAGCTGATCGTTAATAAAAAATTGGTCATCCGCTCTGAAGCCGGTGAATACACCGGCTTGAAAGGCGTCGCCCACGGGTCCATCCAAGATTAAACACTGTCCATTAATACTGACGCTGGAACAATAAGCATTCGCATCGGTGATCGGTAAAACTTCGATCTGAGTGGAGGGCAGATATTGAAACGCGGTCATACTGCTTTGCCCGCAGGAATTGACTACATAGATATATCCGTTATAAGGATGGGCAAAACCTGAAACCTCGGGAATCGTGGTAAAAATTTGCCCATCGGTCCAGGAACCTTGATTAACTTGGCCGGAAACCGTCTGGCCATTGGGAGGAACGATGAAATTCACCGCACCCGAGGCGCCGAAATGACTGCCCGTAATCAGCAAGGGATCATTCGGCTGTCCGGATGCCATGCTCAGCGACGTAATCAGCGGCGCAGGACAGGGATTGCTTGGGTTTAACCCACCGCCCGAACCGGTTCCGCCCTCTCCGATGGGATGCACCATCCGGCCGGTATTCACCTGCATTACCGGAATTTTGACCGGCTGCCGCACCCGGCTGATATTGAGGATGGTCTCTTGCACCACCCCCATATTCCGCTGCATGGCCTGGCGCAACACCGGCATTCGCACCTGCGCCATTAAATTTTGATAAAGCTTGGTTTGCAGCTCCAGTTGACGGCGCTGCCAGTCTGCCTGGACGGCCAGAACCCGGGCATGAACCTGTGCGTTCATCCGTAGAACGGCTTGATGCAGCTCCGCCAACTTCTGTGCCCGCAACGCTTGTTGCTGGGCGGTTAATGGCGGCGATGGCGGTTGTGGCTGCTTTACCGGATGGTAGGGGTGATACACCGGATGATAGACCGGGTGATAGACAGGAGCCGGATGAAAGCCCTGCTCGGCCGGTACTTGCGGCCGGTAGGGCCCGCGAGCCGGCCCCGTCAACAGCGGCTGATATTGAAACGGCAGGCGATTGCTGGCGCCGCAGGCATCCTGAATATAAAAATTGCCGGTGAGGTTACCGGCCGCCAGGAAAGGCACAATCGCCCCCAGCCAATGCCGGGAGGCGTTGGCCAGTTGTGCGATCGAGTATTGCCCCGCCTGAACCTGACGTGATTGGTTTTGAAAATTGTAGATAAAAAAGACCTGCGCCGGTAACCGGGTTTTCGCTAATAGCCGCAGATATGCGCCGGGATGGCCAAAACCGGGGGTCAGGCGCAGCAGCCGCGGGTTGGGACACAGCACACCACGCTGCACATTGGCGGCATGCCGGGCCGGCATAACCGCCAGTGACCGGCAGTTCACGCTGAAGCCGGCCTGCGCCGATTGAAAGGGCCGCTGGTGATTCGTGCTGCCGTTGATGGACAGAACGCCCTGCAGGTAGACCGATCCCTGCATGCTTTGGGTGACCTGCCAGTCATAACTCACCGGGGTTGGCGTATTCACCGGCGCCATCATTAAAGTTGAATGCTGGCCGTCACTGCGATAAAAGGCAAAATTAATCTGCCAGCCGGGAATCGGCCCCGGCGGCGCATTGTTCATGCCATTGCCGGGTTCGTTATAGTTCACGCTGCCCTGAAAGTGAAGCGTAACCGGGCAGGCGCCGCTGTAATTGGCGGGAAAGACCCGCAGGCTGGCGCCTCCGCCGCTGCGGGATTGAGGCGTATTGCCACCCATGCCGCCCATCTGCGCGCTTAATTGGAGACAGCTCAATAGCGCCAGCCCGATGACCGGAATCCATCCACAAATTTGCGAGAAGTACCGTTTCATAGCATCTCCTGATCACATTCGCTGGAATTCTTATCTCAAAACGCCATGTATTACGGCTGTTTGACAAATTCCACCCGCCGGTTATCGGCGCGGCCGGCGGCGGTATCGTTGGAGCCGATGGGATCGGCGGCGCCGAAGCCTTTGGCAGTCAAACGGCCGGCGTCAATGCCGAACTGCGATACCAGCACCGACTCGACCGCTTGCGCGCGGGCTTGGGAAAGCCGGAGGTTATGCCGGGCGCTGCCGATCGAGTCGGTATAGCCGTCAATCTCCAGCTTCAGCGCTGGATCGGCGATCAGCCCATCGGCCACCTGGCGGATGATCGGCGCCGAGCTGGGCTTCAGGATCGCGCTGTCGGTATTGAAATGTATGCCGTGGGTGACATATTTGCCGCTCGCGATGGCGCTGGCAAAATCCGGCGCCGAAGCAGCCAGCCGCACCCGGCGCAAGCCGATCGGCGCCTTATCCGGGCCGGGCGTGGCTTCCACCAGCAGATGGGTAATGGCGGGCAATTGGATCTGGTTCACGTCGGTGATCCGGGTTCCGTTCACGTACGCCCGCAGCCGGCCGTTCTGAATCCACAAATCCAGCTTCACCGGCTGGGAGAAATCCATGTTCGGAATCGTCTGATCGGAGAGCCGGTCCGACTTGGGACCGCTCACTCCAACTTCCAGAGACTTTTGCCCCGGCGCGCTGGTCAGATAAGCGGCCAGCGCGGTGCTGCCATCCGCGGTATGAAACTCCAGATCGGCTTGCGACATGTTTTCCCTGACCGGGAATTTGAAAGTCGTCTGCAGGGTAAAATTGGCGGGCAGGGTCAGCCGGGGCGAGGTCAGTTGCGTGTTCATTAAATCCAGTTGGCGCAGATTTTTGCCCAGCATCAGAGTCACCGCGTCACCGCGCGCTTTCCAGTGCGGGGGCGGCTCATCGGGTGCCATATCGGTGAAGTCGTCGTAAAAAAGAGTTTTGTCGCCGGGAACAAAGTCAATCTTCACCGCGGTCAGGTTAGGCTGCGCCGCGGGCGAGCTGGCGCCGGCGGCCGGAGCGGGCGCGGCGGGATTCACCGGCGCCGGGCTGCCGGCCGGTACGGGAGCGGGCGGCGGGGCCGCACTGGCGGGTTGAAAGTTGCGCAGCGCCCGCGCCATCTCCTGCGCCAGCCGGTCAAGCGCCTTGCGCGTGGCTTCGCCAAGCGCCGAGTTCTGAAAGCCGGCGCTCTGCATGTTGATCGTTCCGTAGTTGCTGCTGTCGAGGTTGGGGTCAAAGTGTGACTTGCTCTGTTTGCCGCGTGCGCGCAAGGTGGCGATTTTTACCCCGCGATTCACATCCACCAGGTCAATCTGCAGCAGTACCATGACGCTGATTTTGCTGCGGTTGCCGCCGACCTGTATGCCGTGGAAGCCGAAGCCGCCGAAGCTGCCCTGGGAAGTTTTGACCGAGCCGGATAGCAGCGTGCCGATGGCCACTACATCGGCCCCCGCCTGCTGGCCCAGCGCCGCAGCGCTGGCAATATCCACCGCCTGCCCCGGCGGCAGACCCTGCAGTTGGCGTGGCGCCAGTTGCGTTTTATCCAGCAGCACGCTCTGCAGCATGCCCGGCAGCACGCTGGCCAACTGCCCCAGGTCGGCATTGCCGCTGACGTCCTGAAAAGGCAGAATGCCCACGCTGGCGCTGGGCTGGCCGCCCGATTGCGCCGCTAATCTGGTCAGGATCGCCCCGGTCAACAGCATTAGCACCAGTAGCAGTCCGGTTCCGCGCCGGAAACTCGGATTGGGTTGCATTTTCATTCCCGCCATGTTGGTTCCCACCTTCCTGTCCGACCTGTCCGACCTGAGTGGTTGCTGCCGTTCCGGGGCCGGATTTTTAGCGTTTAAAGCCTGGTCCCGAATATCCCTCGCCGCTGATCTTTTCGCCATGCCGCAAGTCTTCTCCTGCGGCGATGTAGTAAAAATCGCCGCCGAACTTCGGATTGCCGATAAAGGCAAAAGCCGGCAGACCGGCCCGGCGCGGGGTCGCAAGGATCAGGCAATCCTGGCCGATCAGCGTCAGCTTGTATTGGTAATAGCTGTCCTGACCCGGATTCCGGTTCAGCCCGATTACGCCGCCGCCGGCTTTGACCCCGACGATCAATTCGCGTAAGGTGCATAGCCGGCCCGGACCGCCGAAAAATTTGTCGGCGCATCGGCCTTCCAGGTCCGTCAGGTTGGCAACGAATAAAAACGCCACTGCCGCCGGACCGTGCAGCGCGAGCCTGCGCCGGCCCATCTGCAGCGGATCGAGTTTCGTGCCGTACGGCATCCGCACGCCTGGCGCCTGCGCCGCCAGGCATGCGCCGCTAACTATGCCCAGGACCGCCAGCCCGAGATTGCCTTTTCGCCTTGGCCCCATGGTGTTTTTGCCTGCCTTGCGGCGGCCTTTGCCCGCGCCTTCAGTGCGGGAACCCGGGCATGCCAGGCATTCCGCCGCAGTGCGCCGGCGGCGCGAACAACGAGGCCGCGGGCGGAGTCAGATGAATGTGCTCATACGTCACCGTCACGGTGTGGCCGTTTTGCATGGTGGTCAGTTTCACAGGAAAGTTTTTCAGTGCCTTGGCGGCATAGACATCCATCGTCTGCTTCTTCCCATGCACGGTGTAGGTCACCCGGCTATGTTCGCAGGCATAGGTCTTGCCGTCCCCGGTGGTCACCGTCGCCGGCCCTAAATCCACCGTTTGGGCGTGATTCTGCTGCGCCTGCGCCAGCATGCCTCCCGGCGGCAGATTGGGCAGCGCATGTTTCATGCACATCCCGGGCATGATCATATAGGCCATGCGGGTTTTGAGATTGATGAGTTCGGTCATGGTATGACCCGGAATCGCGATTCTGGAGCGCCACATCATCCCGCGTTTGGCAATCGCCATGCGCTGGGTGGCGCCGCCTTTCAGGTGTATGACCATCACGGCGGAATAATCGGTGGGACCAAAGGGCGTGGCCGGCCTTTGCCCCGCCAGCCCGCCGGCCAGCAGGCACAGGCAGAGCAGCCATTTTAGTGAATGAGGCATTGCAGTCATAAATCATTTCTCCTTGAGACCATGATCACAATTGAGGTCGAATGAAGCGGGCGCTGACCGGATAGGATGCCGGCCAGGCATGGACGCGTGCATTTCAATTTCGACCCAGCCGCGATACTTTCTCCACAAAGTCCAAGTGAATCGCACCGGCTGCTGGTTCGCATGGAAAAGAAAACGCACAAACTGCCAAGGCCCTCGAACGCCGTCGCTGCGGAGAAAGCGATAGCTCAAGGTCGCCGGCCGGCGCGCCGGCGCAGGAATGGCCCCCTGAAAATTCACCACTACGGGAAAATGGGGCGCACGGCAAAACCCCGCTGGCACCGAGGCCCGCAGCCAGGGAAGGCGTACATGGACGCCGGACGGCTGCGTTCCGACGGGCCGCAGGCTGCCTCCTCTAGGCCGCGGAAGCCACGGCCGGACTCCACCGGGGGGGCAACTCAGCCGGAAATTGGCTGGAAAGCTGCGAATGGAGGGCTGGCCTGGCGGGACCAGAACTACAATCGCTTCCCACCCGGTGTGCGGCGGCCACCAGCCATTCGCTCCGGGTCGCAGGGTCCAGGTATCGCTGGCCTGAAAGGTCTGCGGCTGGCCGGCGGTGGTGAAGAATCGGGTCTGCGTGGCGCTTTGCGAACCATCGCTGCGAAGAAAATAAAAGGAAATCGCGTACTGTGTTGGCCGGGGCTGGCCGGGAGCGGGCGCCGGCACCGTGATGCGCACCCCGCCGGTAAATCGGACCACCGCCGATGACCTGGGGCAATAGCCGGGAGCTATAGCCGGCGGCGCGATCCAGGCCTGGCGCGTCTGGCCCATGAGCAGGGCCGGCCATAGGCTGAAAAGGGCCATGATCAGCGGCATCATGCCGCCCGGCCTGTGTTGTTGGATTATATTTTTTGCCTTCATGCCAGTCACTCAGTCTGCGAGGGCCAGCATGAATGGCTCAACAAGGACGCGTCAATGGACAAAGGCTGAACTGTGTCTGAACCGTAGCTGAACACTCCCGCGGGGTTCGCCGCCGCCGCGCGTGCCATAATAGTACGGCCGCGCCGTTTATTGCATTTAAGTCCTCGGGAATGAATACTATGCCTTGCTTGGCAGCAATGTCGCATCGGCTGATATTGCCTGCCGGATGACCCGCAGATGCCGCGCCTACACTTCGGTGACTTCGCATACGATACTCAAAATAGCGAGCTGAGCCACGCCGACCAGCGGGTTCATTTGCAGGAGATACCTCGCCGGTTATTGGCCCTGTTATTGGAGCACCCCGGCAGTATTCTCGCCCGCGAAGAAATTCAGCGCTCCCTCTGGCCGGAAACCAATTTTCTGGATTTTGAAGATGGCCTGAATACCGCCATACGTAAACTGCGTCAGGCTTTAAACGACGATCCCCTGCACCCGCGGTATATTGAAACGGTTCGTCACCGCGGCTATCGTTGGCTGGCGCCGGTAGAGACTGTCGAACCGGGGATCGCCGCGGACATTCCAATGGCGGCGGCCGGCGAACCGGCATCGGCCGGGGTCAGCATCAGCGCGGCTGCCGCGCCGGCTCCGGACACGGCTGCTATCCTGCCCATGGCCCCGGCTCGGCGCCAGTCATATA
>JAKATS010000373.1 GCA_021818645.1 Acidobacteriota bacterium
GGAGTACGGCCAGACGCCGCAGATCGTCCTGATGATGCCGCTGCTCGAGGGCCTCGACGGAGTGCAGAAAATGTCGAAGTCGCTGGGCAACTACGTCGGCATTACGGAAGCGCCGGCGGCGATGTTCGGCAAGCTGATGTCCATTTCGGACGAGCTGATGTGGCGCTATATGCTGCTGCTGACCGACGCCACGGAGGCCGAGATCGCGGCGCAAAAACAAGCCGTCGCCGGCGGCAGCCTGCACCCCATGGAGGCCAAAAAAGCACTGGCCGAGCGCATCATCACCGATTTTCACGGGCCCGTCCCGGCCCGGCAGGCGCGGGCGGAATTTGAAGCGGTATTTCAGCAGGCGCAACTGCCGCGGGATATTCCGGAATTCCAGGTTTCCTTGCGGGATTGTCATCTCGATGCCGGCAAAGGGCTGCGCATTGACAAATTAATACAGCAAATAAAGCTGGCGCCTTCCAATACCGAAGCCGGCCGCCTGATCCGCAGCGGCGCGGTTCAGGTGAACGATGCTGAAATTCGCGAGCTGCACATGCCCGCGCCGCAAGCCCTGCAAACCATGATTTTCAAAGTGGGAAAGCGGCGATTCGCAAAAGTAAATTTTGTGGAATAAAGTTGGCTTACAGGTACGGACGTTTGAACTGGAATGCCCCTTCATCTCGGGCCATATGCATCCTGGGCATGCATCGCAGCGGCACCTCGGTGGCAGCCCGCGCCCTGAATCTGGCGGGAGTCTATCTGGGCCCGGAAGTGGCGATGATGCCGCCCACGCCCGATAATACCGCGGGTTACTGGGAGCATATGGAAATTTACCGGCTGCACCAGCGCCTGCTGGCGCAGCAGGGGCGGCGCTGGGACATGACCCGGCCCTTGCCGCGCGGCTGGTTGCTGTCGCGCAAAACCGAACCTTTCCGGCGCGAACTGCCTGAGCTGATCGCCAGGCATTTCGCCGGCCAGGCCGTATGGGGGTGGAAAGAACCCTGCACCTGCCTTTTGCTGCCGCTCTGGCGGGAAGCGCTGGAAAAAGCGGGCGCGAAGCTGATCGGTCTGTTCATGGTGCGCGACCCGCTTGAGGTTGCGGCGTCATTGTTCAAGCGGGACGGATTGGCGTTTCAACACGGACTGCAATTGTGGTTTTACTATAATGCGATGGCGCTGCGGGAGGCCGTGGGTTTGCCCATGACTTTTCTGCATTACGATCGTTTACTGACCAACGGAGAGGCTGAAATGCGGCGCTGCCTGGCCGGCCTCGGGCTCGGCTGGCCGGAAGATCATGCGCAGAGTCAGGCGCTGTTAGCCAGCATTCAACCGGCCTTGCGCCATCATCAGTCCGTGCCCCAGGGCGATTGGGACTTGCCCGCGGAGGTGCGGGAATTGCATGCCAGGTTGCGCGAATTCTGCGATGCACCGGAGCCACGCAAAGACCAGGCCGGCGCGATCGAGCGCCTGACGGACCATTTCCTTTATCCCGGCCCCTTCCAGCGCCTTTGGCGAGACTGGTCGCGCCCGCGGGCCGGCGCATAGCATGACCGGCTCCCCTCAGATCAGTTTTCTGGTTCCGGTTTATAACGGTGAGCCGTACCTGGCGCACTGCCTGGATACGATTCTTCGCCAGGATTGCCGGAATGCCGAGATTGTTGTCTGCGATGACGGATCCACCGATGGATCCTGGGAATTGATTCAGCAATATGCCGCCCGCGAGCCGCGGATGCGCGCCCTGCGCAATGCCCGGAATCTAGGCTTGCAGGGCAATTTCAACCAATGCCTGCGCGCGGCGCGGGGCGCATTGATTAAATATGTTTTGCAGGATGATTTTCTGACCGTAGCCGATGCCGCGCGGCGGCAGGCCGATGTGCTGGAGCGGAATCCCGAGGTGGCGCTGGTCAGCTCGGCTTCGCTGATCGTGGATGCGCAATCGCGGCCGCTCGCCGTGCGCCGCGAATTCAAAGCCGGCCTGACCTGCGGGCGCGAGGCGATTCTGCGCTGCATGGCGTGGGCGAGCAATCTGCTGGGCGAGCCGACGCTGGTGATGTTTCGCCGCAGCCAGGCCGGAACCGGCTTCGATGAACGTTTCCGGCAATTGCTGGATCTGGAATTCTGCATGCGGCTGCTGGAAGCCGGGCAGCTGTATTATTTTTCCGAACCCTTATCGGCATTTCGCCGGCATGAGGCGCAGGCCACGCGGCACAATAGCCGCAACGATGCCATCGAGCAGGATCAAATGCTGCTGCTGCGGGCATTTCTGGCGCGGCCGTGGCTGGGGGAAGTCAAGCAAAAACATTGGATTTTCGGCCAGGTCTACGGCCTGCGCCGCAATCGCGAATTTCGCACGAGCGAATTGCGGGCGCAACTGCTGCGCCGGCTGGGCTGGCCGCGCTATTACCTTTTCTGGCAGTGGCGCCGGATCGGCTCGCCGGTGCGAAAATTGCAGCGCCGGCTGCGGCTGCGGGCCTGGATGCGGCGGAAGCCGGATTAAAATTGAAGCAATGTGCGCGCGGCGGCGTAGCCCGATTCAATGCAATCCGAAATTCCAATGCCGCGATAGGCGTTGCCGGCCAGCGCCAGCCCGGCATGCCCGGCCAGCGCGGCCTGAATGCGTTGCAGCCTGCCGGCATGGCCGACGGTATATTGCGCCATGGCGCGCGGCCAGCGGCGGATATGGGCGGCGGATGGCGGCTGTTTTAATCCCAGGATGGTTCGCAGTTCGGCCGTGACCAGCGCCAGTAACTGCTCATCGCTGAGCGCCAGCGCCTCAGGATCGCGCGCACCGCCATAAAAAACCCGTAGCAATGCCCGGCCAGGTGGGACGCGAGCGGGAAATTTATGCTGGATTACGGTGCAGGCGCGCATGCGCAGGCTTTCGCCGGGCGGAATTAAAACCCCAAAGCCATCGTGGAGAGGCGGAGCGGGCGAGTAGGCCAGGTTGACGGTCAGGGAGGAGGCGTAGGGAATGGCCGCGAGCTGCAGGGCGAGTTCTCCATCCAGCTCCTGCAGCAATTCCGCGGCGGCCCAGGCCGGCAGGGCCAGAATCAGCCTGCAGCAGTGGATCTGCAAAATCCGGCCGGCCGGCGATTCCGGCGAGGAATGCCGGCATTCCAGTTGAAATCCCTCGCCGGATTTTGTGATTCGCAGGACCCGGCAACCGGTTTCAATCCGTGAATCGAGGCGCGCGGCGAGGGCGGCAATGCAGCCCCCCAACCCATTCCGCAGGGTAGTGAAAAGCGGCAGGCTGGCTCCGGCCTTTGCGCTCCTGCGGCGGCGCGCGCGCCACAAGCTGCGGCTCAGGCTGCCCTGGCGGGCCATTTGCGCCAGGCGCGGCAATACGGCATCCAAACTGAGCTCGTCGGCATCGCCGCCATACACGCCGCTCAGCAGGGGCGCGACCACGACTTCCAGCACCTCTGCGCCCAGCCGGGCGCGCACCAGCGCGCCCACGGAAGTTTCTGATGCCGGCGCGCGGGATAGGGTAAAAAATTCCCGTGCGATGCGGGCTTTGGCGGACCAGGAAAGCAAATCGCTGCGCCACAAAGCCAGCGGCCGCGCCGGCGCCAGCATCTGCCATCCTTCGGGCAGCGCCCGCAGGCGATGTTTGCGCCAGATCCAGGTGCGGCGCGCGGCGTCATTCGAGCAGACCAACTGCTCGCCCAGGCCAAGCTCGCGGCAGAGTTGAAGGGCCGCGGGTTTTTCCGTCAGGAATGAGTCCGGGCCTTCTTCAATGGCCATGCCGGCCAGCTGTCCGGTCGAGATCACGCCGCCGGGACGATCCGCGGCTTCCAGCAGACGGAAGTTTTCATAACCCTGGCGAAGCAGCTCAAATCCGGCGGCCAGGCCCGCGATGCCGGCGCCAACAATCACAACGTCGTTTTGATCGGGTAGCGAAGCCAAGCCAGAAACCCCGGTTACGAAGCGGCCGCGGAGAATTCCCGCACCCAATTGACGACACTTTTTACGTTTTCCACCGGGGTTTCGGGCAAAACGCCGTGGCCCAGGTTAAAAATATATCCGGTCTGCCCGTGCGATTGCGCCATCAGATGGCGCACGGCGGATTTCAGTTCCGCGGTCGGGCTGAACAGCCGCAGCGGATCGAGGTTGCCCTGCAGGGCGCAGCCGCCGCGAAGCTCGCTCCAGGCGCGTGACATTTCCAGGCGCCAATCCAGACCCAGCACGGCCGCGCCGGTGTCATGCAGCGCGCCCAGATAGCCGCCGGTGCCGGTGGAAAAATAAATCACCGGCACGCCCAGATCCTGCACCGCCTCGATCACCAGCCGGGTATAGGGCAGCACGGCATGGCGGAAATCGGCTTCGCCCAGTGCGCCTACCCAGCTGTCAAACAACTGTATGGCCTGGGCGCCGGCTTCGACCTGCTCGCTTAAATACTCGAAGATCATGGGGCAGAGTTTTTGCATGAGCAGCGCCCAGGCCCCGCGGTCTTCGAAGATCATGCGCTTGGTATGCGCGAACTGGCGGCTGGCGCCGCCCTCGATCAGATAGCTGGCCAGCGTGAAGGGCGCTCCGGCAAAGCCGATCACCGGATAAGTGGCGGGAAAATGTCCGGCCACGCGGCGGATGGCTGCGGAGACGTAGCCCAGCTCGCCGCGCAGGCTTTCGGGCAGACGCGCGATGGCCGCGCGGTCGCGCAGCACCGGCTCGATCACCGGCCCTTCGCCGGAATTGAAATGCACCTGAAATCCCAGGGGCAAGGCCGGCAGCAGCAGGTCGGCGAAGATGATGGCTGCGTCCACGCCGAGCTCTTCGGCAGCGGTAATGGTGACTTCGGCGGCCAGTTCGGGGTTTTGGCAGATTTCCAGCAGTCCGTGGCGAGCGCGCACGGCGCGATATTGCGGCATGTAGCGGCCGGCCTGGCGCATGAACCACATCGGAGTCAGATCCACTGGCTGGCGGCGGCAGGCTCGTAAAAAACGATCGGAAACACAGGCTTCGGCCATAGTTCAGCCTAGCATTAAGCCCCATCGCGATTTTTTAACGTGCCAGGACAAACCGCTCAAACAGCCGCCGAACTGGCTAGCCGGCGGATTCATTTTCCCGGGCCATGATGCGCACCATGCGCCGGGTGCGGCCGTTTTCTGTTTCCAGCAACATTGCGCAGAGGCGAATGTCGCCGTAGGCGGGGCTGAGTCTGGCGGCGATGCCGGTAAGAAAACGCTGCAGGACATCTTCGGTGCGGCAGCCGATGACCCCGGCAAACGGTCCGGTCATGCCGACATCGGTTTGAAAGCCGGTGCCGCCGGGCAGGATGCGTTCATCGGCGGTGGGCACATGGGTGTGGGTGCCCAGCACGGCGCTGACCCGGCCATCGAGATACCAGCCCATCGCCTGCTTTTCGCTGGTGGCTTCGGCATGCATATCCACCACGATGGTCTTCACCTGCGCGGACAGGGAAGCCAGCAGTTCATCGGCTTTGCGAAAAGGGCAGTCTATGGCAGGCAGGAATACCCGGCCCTGCAGGTTCAGCACCGCGTAGGCTTCGCCGTTCGCCAGATGGCCGCAATAAAGGCCGGCGCCGGGCAGGCCGGGAGGAAAATTGGCCGGGCGCAGGACGCGTGCCGCATCGGCGGGGAAGTCGCGGTAGTAATCGTTCAGCTCGCGGCGGTCCCAGACGTGGTTGCCGGTGGTGATGACGTCGGCGCCGCTTTCGAAGATTTCCTCGGCCAAAGGCCCGGTCAGGCCAAAGCCGCCGGCGGCGTTTTCGCCGTTGACGATGGTGAGGTCAACAGCGTGTTCCTGCTTGAGGCGGGGCAGATGTCGGGCCAGAGCCTCGCGCCCGGGCTGGCCGAAGATATCGCCGACGAAAAGGATGCGCACATATCAAGAATAGCGGTACCCCCGCGATTCCGGGTGCCTCCCGGCGATAATCCCGCAAAAATACTAGCCCACCCGGCTGAGGGCGCGATCGAGCACGGCGCTGCAGGCGGCGGTGCGTTCGTGCACAGCCTGCTCGAGGCGGGCAATCTGCGCGCGCTGGGTTTCCAGTTCATCGGCCAGATTCATGGCGGTCAGAATGGCCACGCGCAGGGAGTCGGCCAGACGCGCCTGGCGGGCGATCTGCCGCATTTTGCCGTCCACGGTGGCGGCCAGGCGGCGCACGTACTCGGCATTGTTGTCACCGGCAATATTGTAGGGCTGGTCGTAAATTTCAACCCGGGTCACGGTTTTCTGCATGGCGAATTTTCGCGAAGCGGCTGGCCGCCTGCGCGCCTTTCCGAAACAATTCCTGCCCCGCTCAGGCCAGGGAATCAATCTGCTCGACCAGTTTTTCCACCCGGCGGCGCACTTCTTCGCGCTCTTTGCGCAGCGAGATCAGCTCTTTTTCCTGGGCCGAAAATTCCTGTTTCAGTTCCTGGAATTTGGCTTTCCAGCCGGCGGCCTCGGTTTCGGCGCGGCCGCGGGCTTCACGGGCGCCGCGCAGAGCTTCGGCGACACGCTCGATTTTGCCTTCCAGCTGCAGAAAATCGTCCAGTGATTCGGGCGCCAGGGGGACCAGTTGTGCTTCAGTTGCCATGATGGATAAGGTATAAAATCCGTAAAAAAAATTTGAACTAGCGCGAGTATAACCTCAGCCGCCACGATGCGCAACGCGCATGGGGGTGATGATCGAGATTCATCGCGATTTTTTTTTCGGCGGGGCGGCGAATCCGGAGACGGCAGGCGAATGGGCAAGATAAAATCGCGCCGGCAGCTCGCGCGCGCGGCGAATTCCGACGCGCGGCCCGACGGAGACGGGCTCGCGTGGCATGCCCCCGCCCCGCGCCGGCGCGGCCGCGATCCACAGCCGGCCGGGCCGGGTGAGATCGCAGCCATTCAAGCCGCGGCCAATATGCAATGCGCGGGCGAGCCGCCCGGGTCCGCTTAAAAGCCGGTGCCTCGCCGGAGACGAAAGCGCCTGCACGCGCGACCGCCATTCCGGGCCGATGGCCTCGGCGGCGCGGATGAGCACGCATCCAGCCTGGCCACGGGGTTGGGCCGAGACGTTCAGGCAATAATGCATGCCGTAGATGAAATAGACATAGGCCCGGCCGGGAGGGCCGAAAAGAACGCGGTTGCGCGGGGTGGGACCGCGCCAGGCATGGGCGGCAGGGTCGTTTTCGCCCAGATAAGCTTCGACTTCGACAATCCGGGCGCGCCAAAGGCGGCCGCGCCATGCCCGCATCAGATAGCGGCCCAGCAAAGCAGGGGCGACTTCCAGGGGCGAGCGGTTATAAAATGCCTCCGGCAGGGGCACGAATTCCGCCGGGCTCGCCCCGGCGAGCTCCGCGGACCGCGCTACCGGCACAATTTTCACAGCGGCAGGGATTTTAGATAGTGGCGGAAAGCTCCGCCCAGGTCGGTGCGCTTAAGCGCCAACTCGACCGTGGCCTGCAAAAACCCCAGCTTATCGCCGGCATCGTAGCGCCGGCCCTGGAATTGATAGGCATAAATGGGTTCGCGGTGGGACAGGGCGCGCAGCGCGTCGGTGAGCTGGATTTCGCCGCCGGCGCCGCGCTGGGTAGTTTCCAGAAAATCAAACACCGCGGGGGTCAGGATATAGCGGCCGACCACGGCCAGGTCCGAAGGCGCATCGGCGGCCTTGGGTTTTTCCACCATATCAAGCACGCGATACGCGGGACCGTGAAACCCTTGCGGCTTCCAGGGTTCGACCTTGACCACGCCATAGCTGGAGATGGATTCGGAGGGTACTTTTTCCACCGCAATCACGCTGTGCCCGGTGGCCTCATACACTTCCAGCATTTGGCGCAGCACCGGCACCTGGGCATCAATGACATCGTCGGCGAGCAGCACCGCGAACGGCTCCGCACCCACGAACTCACGCGCGGTGAGCACGGCATGGCCCAGGCCGAGGGCTTCCTTCTGCCGCACATAGGCGATATGCATGAGATCGGAAATTTCACGCACCACGGCCAGCAGGTCGGTTTTGCCTTTTTCCGACAGCATGCGTTCCAGCTCGAAACTGACGTCGAAGTGGTCTTCGATGGAGTTTTTGCCGCGGCCGGTGACGATGATCAGATTATCGAGGCCCGATTCGAGCGCTTCTTCCACGCCGTACTGAATGATCGGCTTATCCACCAGGGGCAGCATTTCCTTGGGCTGGGCCTTGGTGGCGGGCAAAAACCGCGTGCCCAGGCCGGCGGCGGGAAAAACGGCTTTACGGACGGGAAGAATTTTGGCGCCGCCGAGAAGGGATTCAGGCATATCGTATGGGGCTCCCCATTCAGTGTAGTGCGGAATAGTAGGCCGGTGGGAGAGCGCGCAAGCGCAGCGGCCGGGGAATCAAAGCAGCCCCCGCGCATTGGCGAGCCGAAGCGGGACGCGTGGCATACCAAACCGCAGGTTTTATGTTTTCATGCCATGCTGGGGCCCGCGCCAGGCATTTGACGATAAGCCCAAAAATACCTGATGCCGCAGCGGCGGTTCGAAGCGTTGGCAAAGCCGCTAAAATTGCAGGCCGACGGTGACCGGCCGGCGCGCGGTGCCGAAGCTGGCGGCAGGAATCACCAGCAAATGCCGGGCGTAATGATATTGTCCGCTGCCCAGCAGTTTTTTCCCCAGCCATACGCGGCGCGGCGCATGCAGCAGCCAGGCGCCGAATTCTCCACCCTGGGCCAGGCGAATGCTGGCGCCCGAGCCGGAATAGCGCACCGTTTCCACCGCGGCTTCGCCCAGGTATTTATTCAGCAGGCCGAAGACAGCCAGCGAATGCCGCACCGGCACCAGGGAAAATAAATCCGCCTGCAAGGCTCCGAGGTGAAAATGGTAGCGGGTTCCGGGAGCGAGCAGAAAGGCATGATGGCCATTGCGTTCGTAAACGGCCAGCGCCGGGCGCGCGCTCATGCCGCCATGATGGCGCAGGTCGGGAGCATCCTGCGATGACAGCGTGCCGGCGACCTGCTCGTGGGTGAAGTTGACGTTGAAGGCCGCCACCATTTCACTCCGCAGGCCGGGCCGGTGCACCGGAGCGAAGACCTGCAGGGCTATGGGGGAAGCGGCAGGATCACGCAGAAGCTGTGCAGGGACGACTTCGGCGGGCCGGTCGGGACGCAGCGCCAGGCCATTGGCGAGCGCCAGGGCGCGCAACATGACTGCTTTGGCCACCCGGGGCGGATCGGTGGTGTAGATGGGGCCGCCGCTGATGGCGCGGGCAATGGCCTGCAGCCGGGCATCGGGCTGGGCCGACTCGAACATATCCCAGTCGGGCACGGCGAAATTGGAAAACCAGTAGGCGTTATAAGCGTTATCGAAGATATGGCGGCGGGAATCGTAAGGGCTGCCGGGCACGTAATCGTCGCTGTTGCGGCCCACATCGGAATTGCGCCAGTTATAGACGTTTTCCAGCGACATGTCCATGCAGTTGAGCAGGTTGATTCCGGCGGCCCGGTGCGGGGCGGCCGCCACGGGAA
>JAKATS010000184.1 GCA_021818645.1 Acidobacteriota bacterium
TAAAAACATATTTGAAATATATTTGCCCGAAAACTGAACTTTTTCGGGATTTCAAGCTAAATACAGGTTGGAGAGCAAATTGTTAGACGATCAAGAACTCTGGAAAAGAATCTCATCGGGCAATACGGATGCATTTGAGGGGTGGTACCGGGACAACGCTTCCCGACTGCGCGCATTTCTTCGGCATCTTCTCGGAGACGAACAGATAGCAGAGGACCTGATGCAGGAAGCGTTTATTCAAATCTGGAGACGACCGCAGGGGTACAAATCTCAACGGGGTTCACTTCGCTCCTACCTTTTCGGCACGGCTCGGAACCTCGCAAAAGGCTGGTTCCGAAAACAGAGGACAGGCGATAGCCTGGACCGCGAAATCCCATTGTGGGATCGCATGGAGACGAATTCGATGGTAGCCGAAGCATTCAATCGCCTCGACCCCGAAGATAAAACCATTCTCTGGCTTCGCGAAGTTGAAGGCCAATCTTATATGGAACTATCCACAATACTTGAAATCCCAGTGGGTACCGTGCGCTCCCGCCTCCATAATGCGCGCGAAGCACTTCGTGAAGTCTGGCACAGCTCCCAACAACCGGCAGGAGGTTCAAATGAACTGCGTTGATGCAGCCGAATATATTTCCACAATATGCGATGGTGAGACGATCCCGTCTTCAGCAGCCGAACATCTTGGCATCTGTTCGGAATGCCAAATCACGCTCCAGGAATATCTGCGCATCGGCGTTGAATTGCGCCGAGTCGCGAGTCTCGAATTTTCAGATACAGTTCCCGAGCTTGTCTGGGCAAAACGCCAAAACCAGCTCATTGCCTTGTGGAAGAAAGGACTGAAAACCATGCGGATCCCACGTCTTGCGTTTGTCGTACTTATCGCATCGATCGTCGCGCTCGCATCCAGCCTGGTGGTGGTGAGGATGCATGCACGAAGCAACCAAACCGTTGTGCTGCTCAGCATGAAGGCCGGTTCCATTAAGCCGCTGGATTGCGCTCTCTCCATCGTCAACCAGAAGTTTCAACAATGCGGATTCCTCGGACATGTTCAAGGCAATGTTTTTGGTTATGACATTCACCTGCTTTCCCACAGCAATGGGCGGGTTGAACTGGGCATACGCATGCGGCAATGGCCTGCGAAGCCGGAAATACCGGTTAACTCAAACGAGATTGACACTCAGCCCGAACAGCACTACTGGTTTAAACCCGGCCATACGCTCAAGATCGTTAACCCTGGGTTGCCGAATTTGACCCTGACGGGCATTTGGATGGATCACGTGCCTACATACGTCGGGACCCATGAAATGGATCCTGGCCCCGAAGCACTCCGCATTTTTTCTCCCATTTTGCTGCGGGGCAATCAGGTTGCGGGCGAAATGATTGGAGGCATGGCCAAAATTAAAAAACCAGATTATTCCATCATCATCTACTATCCCAAAGAAGGTGGTTATCTTATTGCGAATTCCCGGATTGAAGGGGCGATTGAAGCAAATGCATCCCAAAATAGAATCTCATTTGAAGAGAATGGGCAGCATTTTGTCTTCGTTACAGGCGCGCCAATTACACGCGCGCAGCATGTTTGGGTTTTGCATCGGCCCAACTTCCATCCAGGCGCATTCGATCACAACGGAGCCTATCCCTTCATTAGCTTAGAGGCTTTGCGGGAAGCCAAACCGGGAATATGGGCACCTACAAAGCCGATGAAGTGACGTTAACGGCCTAACTTCTTTTCCTCTGTCCCCAGCTTTTTTTGCAACTGGGAATGTGCAGTTCCTGCTCTGTTCAAAGAGCGCAAGCTATGGATGGCGGTATCAATCTGGTCGCGTCGGGCTTCCAGTTCGCGGATGGTCTTGGCGATGATTGCCCTTTTTAAGCATCCAGAGCCAGCAGAATTTTCCGGCTGCCGCGGCGGGCGGCCTGGCGCAGGGCTTGCAGGGCGCGCGCCAGCGGCAGCACGTCTTCAATCAGGCTTTCCACTTCCACTCCGCGCGCCAGCAGCCGCAGCGCCTGGTCCATGGGCCCGCAGCGCGAACCCACCAGCGTGATCTCATCCACGATCCAGGGCGCGGTCGCAGCCTGCAGCATGCCGTGGATCGTGGATTTCATCACCACCGTGCCGCGCGGCCGCACCCGTTCCAGCGCCTCGGCCAGGCCCGTGGGCGATCCGGTAGCCTCGATCACCACGTCCCACTCCCGCCGCCCCAGCCTCGCCCCGCTCAGCCGGGTATCCACGCCCCAGCGCCGGGCCAGCGCCAGTTTTTCACGATGATGTCCGGCCAGCAGCACCGTACGCGCCGTTTTCCTCAGTTCGCGGTGCAGAACCTGCGCGAGCAGCAGGCCCAGCTTGCCGTCGCCCAGCACCAGCACGCGATCCCGCGGGGCGAAGCGCACCTGTTTCAATACCTGGCAGGCCGCCGCCAGCGGCTCGGCAAAGACCGCCGCATGATCGGAAATGCGCGCCGGCACGGCATGCAGGTTGCAGACGGGCAGCGTAATTTCCTCGGCATGCGCGCCGGGGTGATTCACAATGCCCAGCACTTTCCGCCGGCGGCAATGGGATGCCAGCCCGCGCGCGCACAGATCGCATAAACGGATGTAACCCAGCCCGCGGCAGGTGAGATTGATTTCACCCGTCACGCGCTTGCCGCTCCACCTATCGTCTCCGGCATCGGTTTCCAGCACGCGGCCCACGAACTCATGTCCCGGCACGCCGCGAAATCCGTAATAGCCGCGCAGCAGTTCCAGGTCGGTATTGCAGATGCCGCTGGCCAGCACCTGAATGCGGGCCCAGCCCGCCGGCCGGCGCGGGCGGGGCAGATTGCGCAGGCTCGCCGTGCCGGAATTTATATACAGGGCGCGCATGGATATTGGTTGAATAGATGGAATTGCATAAATAGATTGGGATGATGATGCGTTTATATATCCATGGTTCTCATGCTACAGCATTCGAAACCTGCCGGGATTCAACTACAGCAAGGTAAACTAAAAGTTACATGCCCGCCATACGCAACATCGCCATCATCGCCCATGTGGACCACGGCAAGACCACGCTGGTGGATCAAATGCTCCGCCAGAGCGGCATTTTCCGCGCCAACCAGGCCGTCGCCGACCGGGTCATGGACTCGAACGAGCTCGAGCGCGAGCGCGGCATCACCATTCTGGCCAAAAACACCGCGCTGTTTTATCACGGCACCAAAATCAACATTGTGGATACCCCCGGCCACAGCGATTTCGGCGGCGAAGTGCAGCGGGCGCTGAAGATGGTGGATGGGGTGCTGCTGCTGGTGGATGCCAGCGAAGGCCCGCTGCCCCAGACCCGTTATGTATTGCTCAAGGCGCTCGAAGCCCGGCTCACCCCGATTGTGGTGCTTAACAAAATTGACCGCCATGACGCGCGCCCGCGCGAAGTGCTGAACGAAATCTACGATCTCTTCATTGATCTCGACGCGGCCGAGGAGCAACTCGACTTCCCCGTGCTCTATGCCAATGCCAAGGCGGGCGTGGCGCATCGCGAACTGGGCGATGATTCCACCACCCTCGACCCGCTCTTCGAGGCGATCGTAAACCACATTCCCGCGCCCGGCGGCGACCCTGAAGCGCCGTTGCAGCTGCAGATCACCAATCTCGATTACAGCGATTATCTGGGCCGCATCGGCATAGGCCGCGTTTTCAATGGACGGCTGCATCTGGACGAAGACGTGGTCATCGCCCAGCGCTCGGGCGCGCTGGCGCCCATCCACATCACCCGGCTTTATACCTTCCGCGGGCTGGAGCGCGAGGAAACCCGCGTGGCCGAATGCGGCGATCTGGTGGCCGTGGCCGGCGTGGAGGCCATCACCATCGGCGAAACCATCACCAGCCAGGCGACCCCGGCGCCCCTGCCCCTGCTGGATATTGACGAGCCCACGATCGCCATGATCTTCACCGTCAATACCTCGCCATTGGCCGGGCGCGAGGGCCAGCACGTGACCTCGCGCAAGCTGCGCGAGCGGCTGGAAAAAGAGCTGCTGACCAATGTCTCGCTGCGGGTCGAACCCACCGAGCAGCCGGAATCGCTGCGCGTGCTGGGCCGCGGCGAACTGCAGCTCGCCATCCTGATTGAAACCATGCGGCGGGAAGGCTTTGAATTGATGGCCGGCAAGCCGCAGATCGTGCTGCGCCAGCAGCGCGGCGCCGACGGGCAATTGCACCGGCTGGAACCCCAGGAATTGCTGGTGGTGGATATTCCCGAGGCCTACGTCGGCACCATCATGGAAACCCTGGGCCGGCGCAAGGCGCAGATGACCAAAATGGCCAACCATGGCAGCGGCCGGGTGCGGCTGGAATTTCATATCCCCTCGCGCGGACTGATCGGGCTGCGCAGCCAGCTCATGACCGATACGCGCGGCACGGCGCTGCTGCACTCGCTGTTTACCGGCTGGATTGACTATCAGGGCGAGCTGGCCTCGCGGCTCACCGGCGTGCTGATCGCCGATCGGCCGGGGCTGACCACCAGCTACGCCTTGAATAATCTGCAGGAGCGCGGCGAGCTGTTCGTCGGCCCGGGCACCGAAGTCTATGAAGGCATGATCGTCGGCGAAAATGCCCGCGACGCCGATATGGACGTGAACGCCATCAAGGAAAAAAAGCTGACCAACATGCGCGCCTCGACCGCCGATGAGGCGATCCGCCTGGTGCCGCATCGCCCGCTCAACCTGGAACAGGCGCTCGATTTCATTGCCGACGATGAGTTCGTCGAAGTCACGCCCAAAAGCATCCGGCTGCGGAAAAAAGTCCTCGCCGCCAACCGCCGGCCGCGCAAAGGCGTGCTGGCCATGGTCGAAGTGGGTTGATGTTTCTATTCTCCTGAGGGTTCATCCAGGCGCGATAATTGCGGTAGAACATTAAAATGCGCATCGCGCGTCAGTAAAGTTAATTCGTGCTGCACCACGATCGCGGCAATCCAAAGATCGTGCGTCGGTATCGGCGTGCCCTGACGGCGCAACTGCTGATACAGGCCCGCATACACACGCACCGTATGATGATCAGGATATAAAACCCCCACCCTGGGTTTGAGCAAAAATCGGCGCAGGATGGCTTCATTTTCAAACCCGCGGGAGCCCGCGGCGAAACCCGCCAGCAATTCAGCCATCACCACAAAGGGAAGCCAGACCGTATCGGCGCCGGCTACGGCTGCCACGATGGCAGGATTCCCGCGGCAGAGATCGCGGTATCGGTTGGTATCGAGCGCCAGGTTTATCGCCACAAGTGCGGATCCACCACATCCATCGCCACCAGGGCCTGATCAAATTCCGGGTCTTCCGCCCACTGTCCGGCAATATCACTCAAATCCCGCTGCGGGACTGCCACGGCATCCAGACTCAACCCTCGAATCAAGGCTTCGAGCGCGATTTGATTCATACTCTTCCCATCGTTTCTGGCTTTTTGCCGCAATGCTTCGTCCAGATATTGGGGAATTTTACGAATCGTGTATTGCATGCAAAAATTATATTCAATGCAGGCAGGAGATGCAAGCATCACTGGGACAAGTTAGAAAATGAGTTATCCAGCGGCCGTTCACCGGCCGTTGCGCTCCAGCTTCGAGCAGCGGCATGGGGCCATAGGTATTCCATCGCATGCAGTGGGCTAAGCAGAGCGCCACGCGGCATCTTCTTTAATATCAATCGAATACATTGAGCATGGCGCCATTCCTGTCATCGTGGTGCAAAAATATGACCTTGCAGCTCAGCGCGACGGCATGACGGCATCGCGACGGCATTTTTTATTTGCCGTCGCAGGCTAAAATACTGAATATTAAGAGCTTAAGTTGTAGCGCGACGGCATGACGGCATTTTGGGCCAAAAACTTCCGGGTGAGTTATCCATCTGAGTTACTCAATGCCTGGCGCGGGTTCCTGCACGGCATTTCCAGGAGCATTTTCCATGAAATTGCTGAAGAACACAAAATCTGCGGGTTGGTATGCCATGCGTCCCGCTTATGCTCTTCATTCCTCGAGTGAAAGGCGCGATCCCCGCGATTCGTCTATAAATACATCTGGTCATATCATGCGTTCTCAAATCCTCCGGCTGCGTATAGAACTGATGTAAAGAGAATCCGGCATGCCGTTATTCCGTACCCGACTCGCGACCCAGACCGAAGATGCCGCTCTGGTTTCGTTCGAGGCTCCGGCTCTCGAGGAAACAGCCGCGCCGGTGGTTCCGGAAGATGAATCCGGATTTGCCGATCTGGTGCGGCGGCATCAGGGGATGGTTTATGGCGTGGCCTGGCATTTTCTGCGCAATGCCGCCGAGGCCGAAGAGTTGTCGCAGGAGGTATTTCTGGCGCTCTACCGCCATCGGGCGAAGATCGTCTCGGCCGAGCATCTGGCGGCCTGGCTGCGCCAGGTGGCCAGCCGCAAATGCCTCGACCGCAGGCGCCGGCCGGCCATGCAGGAACTGCCTGCGGAGGTGAGCGCGCCGGCGGCGGAAACGGCCGATCCCTGGATCAGCCAAAAATTGCAGAGTCTGGTGGCGGAGCTGGCGCCGCATCCGCGCCTGGTCATCATTTTGCGCTACCAGCAGGATATGACGCCCGAGGAAATCGCCCGTGCCACCGGCTTTCCGCTGGCCACCGTCAAAAGTCATCTCCGCCGCAGCCTGGCCCGGCTGCGCCAGCAGTGGAATGACGCAGGAGCACCCGCATGAAGCACCCCGAAGCCGATTCTCATCGCCGCTACGAACTGGACCCCGAGGCCGAATTCGACCGCCAGTTGCGGCAGGCGCTGCAGCCGCCCCATCCCTCGCTGGGTTTGGCCGCGCGGATTGCCCGCAAGGCGGTATCGCAGCCGCCCGAACCCGCCGCGCATGCCGTCCGCTGGGGTGGGTCGCCGCGCTGGCGCATGGCTTGGGCCGCGCTTGGCCTGCTGATCATCGGCCTGGGCGCCGGCTTATGGCAGCATCATGTGCGCCGGCTCGCGCAGGAACGCCAGGCGCTGCAGGAAGCCAATTACGCCCTGCGCTTCACTCGGAAACAAATGCGCAGCATTTTGCTCGAAGCCGTACCCCACATTGGTTTGAATTCACAACTTTGATCACCTGGAGAGTTTTTTATGAAACGGTTTAACCAAAAATATTTTGCCGCCGGCGTGCTGATCGCTTTGCTCTCGGCCACCATCGGACTGCGGGCGCAATCGGACGATCCGGGCCGCCTGGTACTGCATTTGCCCGCCAGCCTGGCCCGTCTGGCCACCAAGGTCAGCCGCGTGAATGTGGACGGGCCGCTCCTGCAAATGGCGGCCGCCAATGACAAGGATCCACAGTCGCGGCAAATGATTTCACGGCTGAAAGGCGTTTATATCCTGGATTACAAATTTGCCCATCCCGGCCAGTATTCGCCCGCGGTCCTCCATGGCATCGTGCGCCAGCTGCATGCTCCCGGCTGGCAAATCATCGTCAGCTCCATGGATAAATCCGGCAAGCAGGCCTGGATCGCCGTTCGCCGCAACTCGGAAATGATTACCGCCCTGGCCATAGTCTCCGCCAAACCCACCGATCTGGCCATTGTGAATGTGGTCGGGCCCATTGATCTCAGCCAACTGGGCGCGCTGGGCGGTTTGGGCGGCCTGGGGGCGCTGGGCAAACTGGCCGGCCCTGCAGGCCACCCCGCGCTGCAGCATCGCTAAATGGCGGCGCGGTCTATTCAATGATTTGGCTTTCGGGAAGTCCTGCGCCGGCTTCCCGATTTTTTTTAGCTTCTACACCGTCCATAAACCCAGCGACGGCGTGTTCACGAAATAAATCTTTTCGCCATCCGCCAAGGTGTTCCAGCCGGTTGCAAGCGCGGAAGGGTTATAGCGCGCCAGCGCGGCTTGCGGATCGGCCCAGGCAAAATGAACGCTTTCCACCTCTTTCTGGCTTAATTTTCCGGCAGCATAGCGGATGGTAAACCGCCCCTCGGACGAACCGTTCATGAGGTGCGCGGCGGCCAGGCCGAGGTCGTGCAGCACCGGATCATCGCGATAGGCCGCCATGGCTTTGGGCGTTCCGCAGTAGCCGTATTTGCGAATCATGGCATCCACCTCCGGCTGCTCGCCGAAACGCTCGACCCCAGGCGCCAGCACCAACAGCTCGCCGCCATTAGCCATCGCCTTGCGAATGCGGTAAATGGCTTTATTGGCCACCCAGGTGCTGCGGAACTCATCCGGCTGCATGAATGCCACGGCTTTGGCCAGTGGCTGGGGCAGGCGGGTGATATTGTGCCGGGCCGATGCGCGCGCGGCGGCCAGGTAGGTTTCAAGATCATCGCCCACAAACACGCCGCGGGTTTCGAGCCGGCCTGCCGCGCCCAAACCCAGCACCAGCAGCAGATAGACATCGGGCAGGCGGCCCAGAAAATGCTCTTCGGCCCAGTTGAAGCAGGCGCGCACGGGCGAGATTTCACGGCCCAGATTGTTTTCAATGCCCACCGCGGCCGAGGCCATATGGGCGGCGCTGATGGATTCTTTTCCTCCCAGGCCGATAAAGTAATTTTTGTTGTGGCTGGCAAAGCCCAGCACCTCATGCGGCACCACGTGCCCGATGTGCACGATCAGGTCCCACGATTCTTCCATCAGCGGGCGGTTCAGCTCCACGGGTATTTCCCAGTCGGCGCGGCCGCCGGTCAACTCGCTCACCACCCGCGCCGGAATTGTGCCGGCCCGGGTTACGCCCTGGCGCCAGTCGTGGGCATGAATGCGGGCATGCGGCACGGAACCGAACATCACGCGGTTTTCCGCCTCGCTGTGCGGCTGATGCTGGCCCAGGGTGGGAATCACGTGGGTGTCGCAGCCGGCGCCCAGTTGCTGATATAGCAATTCGGTCCACCGGCCCGCGCCCGAATGCATCCGGGTCAGATCGGGCGGCAGCAGCAGGGCGCGGCGGGGCGTGCGCCCGAAGCGCGCGCGGGCTTCTTCCAGCAGTCGGGCGGCCAGCCCGGAGAATTCAGCGGCGGAGATGGTTGGAGCTTCGTGAGTAAACCAGGGCATGGAAAAACTCGCGGCGGAATTGAACTTTTGCAATCCCATTATAAGAGGCGCCCTGCCGGGTTTCGCCGCCTGGCGTTCATGATTTTATCTAAAGCCCTGATTTAGCCGCATGCTTCACTTCCCGAGTGAACGGCGCGGCCCCCGCGAATAAAAAAGGGGGGCTTCGCTGGCCCCCCTTTCTGCCTCTGTACCTTGCTTCTACCAACTTCGTTTACTGCTGTACCGCCGCCCCCCCGGCCGGGTTGCCGGCGCCGCTGGACATATTCACCATGGCTTCATTCTGCAGAATCCGCACCACCACCCGGCCTCCGCGGGTCACCCGCCGCCGGTAGCGGGTGGT
>JAKATS010000062.1 GCA_021818645.1 Acidobacteriota bacterium
GCGGAACAGTCATCTGATAGGCTTGCGCCACCAGCGACCGGTATTGTTGCGCGCCAATGAACTTGCCCTGGGGAAATATGTTCGGATCCTGCCGCAGGGCATGCACAATCTCCGCATTGCTGACTTTGAGCCCCATGCGGCGCGCCATATTCAATTCCGCCTGCCGCAGAATCAGACTCTGCAAAATCTGATTGCCGACGTAGGGTAGAAATGAGGCGGGAATCTGTTCCTGTTGCTCTTCCTGCTGCAGCGCCTGATCAAGCTGCGTGGCGCTGATTTTATGGCCTTCTACGATGGCAATGGTGTCGCTGCCGGTGCCGAAACCGGGTCCGGAAAGAAAGCCGGGAATCAGCGTCATGGTCATGCCGATGCAGATCAGCACCAGCAGGCCGCCCAGGACCCAGCGCACGAATTTTTCGCGTTGTCGAAATAAATTGAGCATAAAAAGGAACGCCTGCCCGCGCCCGAGCCCGGACGCGGCGGAAACAGGCCTCAGCCCGACTCGGTACTCCGCTGCAGGCTGGAACTTTATTATAGCGGGCGCGCGGGAAAGCCGCCAAATGTTCGTCTGGCGGCGGGTAACTCAGGGCTTTCGTTTCTTTGCCTGACGGCGGTCTTTGGCTTCGACCCAGGCATTAAATCGCGCCCGTTGCCCGGGATCCAGAAAGGCGCGCACTTTTTGGCGTTCCTGATGCCGAATGGCCAGAAACTGCTGGCGGCAGGAAGTATGTAACTGACGAAACCGGGCAATCGCCTGATCGAGCACGCTTTGAAACTGCACCGTCTGCCCCGGCGTCAGCCGCAGGTATCCGGACATGTGCCGCACGAAAACCGCTTCGGTGCGATGTTTTTTATGATGGCCGCTCCAATAGCCATACCCCATGGCCAGCCCGGCTCCGGCCAGAATGCCGAGCAGGAAGACAATGCCCAGGATCAGGCTGGGGCGGGTTGGAGCGGTTCGGTGCATGGCAGGGCCGTTTCGTTCAGGGTTGATATAAACCCAGGGTTCCGGCCGGTTGCTTGGACAGGTCGGGCGCGATGGTGCCAGCGAATTGCCGACTGGAGCCGGCCAGCCACAAAACGGTATTCAGATTGCGCTGGCGGCCGGCGCGATAGCCCATCGTGCCGATGACCAGCAAAATCAGAGAAAATGCGGCCAGATAGGGCACCAACCGCATGAAGCTGAAGCTCAGGGCTCCCGCCCAGGTGTTTTCATTGCGCTGCTGGATTTCCGCCCATAAACGCTGAAAACCGGGCCCGATGCCATTCACCCGGCCAGACTGCAACAGGGCGCCGCTCCAACCCGCCACGGCGGCGTATTCGGCGCAGTTCCGGCAGTTCGCGGCGTGGTGGCGCAGTTCGCCGCCGGTGGGCGCGCCGGCCTCGATCTGTTCGCGAAATTCAGAACATTTCATGTCGTCGTCCTTTGCCGCAGCAATTGATACTGCTTTTGCATGCGCTTGCGGGCGCGAAACAAGGCTACTTTCAACGCCGAATGCGCCATGCCGGTGATTGCGGCCATTTCATCCAGGGATAATCCCTCAATTTCTTTCATCACCAGCAGCCAGCGATCCCGCGGCCGCAGGTTGTGGAATAGTTTGTCCACCAGATCCCGGGCTTCCGACCCTCTGGCCGGGTCCGGGGAGGTGCTGGCGATCCAGCCGACATCGTACTCCGGATTCAGGCTATCGGTGCGGGGCTGCCGCTTCTGTTTGCGTAAATAGTCCAGGCAATGATTGCCGGCGACCCGGTACAGCCAGGGGCGGAAGGGAACATCGCTGCGCACCCGGTCCAGGGAAAAATAGATTTTAGTGAAAATCTCCTGCACCAGGTCGGGTGCATCATCCGGCCGGCGGGTCATATTGGCCGCCAGCCGCGCGATCGGGCCCTGGTAGCGGCTATAAATAGCCTCAAATGCCTCGCGATCCCCAGCCTGGGCACGCACTACCAGATGCTGATCGGGGTCTTGGCTTTCCACCACGGTCACAGATCCATACCACAAGGCTGTTTCGGCCAGCATCACAATAATGGTAACGCCGGGTCTTCTATTAAAGTTACACCCGGCGGCAGCCCGCGGGAAGGCTCCCGCCGCGGCTGCGCCTCCATACGGGGGCCTCGGGCGGCATGATAATATGCCTATGGCTTGCGTCGAGGGTTGTTAGCGCCCTGCGGCGCGTGATTGCGGAGCAGGCGTTTTGCATATCAATCCAGCCCTCATTGTCATTGAATTTTTAGCATTTTTGTTCGCTCTGTGCGTGCATGAATGCGCCCATGCCTGGGTGGCGCACCTGCGCGGGGATGATACCGCGCGGCTGCTCGGACGGGTGACGCTTAACCCCTTGCGTCACATTGAACTTTTCGGCTCCGTCATTTTCCCCCTCCTGATGTTGTTTTCCGGTACGGGCTGGTTTTTTGGCTGGGCTCGGCCTACGCCGGTGGATGTCAGCCGCCTGCGCCATCGCAAATGGGACGACATTCTGGTGGCGCTTGCCGGGCCGGCCAGCAATATGCTGGTGGCCATTCTGGCCGCGGGAGCGTTAGTCGGGTTGCGCACCGACGCGCCCGGCCGCCTGAGCGGGTTTATTGCCAGCCCCCAGTCCAGTTCGGGCTGGCTGGCTCCGCTGGCCAATCTTGCCTATTTCAGCCTGGTACTGAATATTGTGCTGGCCGTCTTTAACCTGATACCCATTCCGCCACTCGACGGCAGCCATATTCTGGGGCATTTGCTCCCCGCCGGGCTGAGCGGATACTATCGCCGGCTGTACAGTCAGGGCTGGCTTTGTCTGTTGCTGCTCATCGGCGCCATCTATCTGAACGTGCCGGGCATCTTGTTTTCGCCCGTGGTGCTGGCCTTTGGCGGGGTGTTTCATCTGAACGGAATCGGAATTTTCTGATCGCCCGGGCGATGCTCATCATGGATGTTTCCAAGCCACAATCCGAAGCCGCGCCGCCCCCCGCCGCTCCTGCCCGGGAATCGCAGTCCGCCTTCAGCGTGCGCGTGGGCGAAGTGTACGACGGCCCGCTGGATTTGCTGCTGGATTTGATCCGCAAACAGGATATTGACATTCGCGATATTCCCATCGCCCGCATCACCAACCAATATCTGCTCTATATCGAGCGCATGGACCATCTGGACGTGGAGGTGGCCTCGGAATTTCTGCTCATGGCCTCAACCCTGATCCAGATCAAAAGCCGCATGCTGCTGCCCGCCGCGTCGCTGCTGCCGGGCGAGACGGCGGAAGATCCGCGCGAAGAACTGGTGCGCCGCCTGCTCGAGTATGAGCAGTTCAAAAAAGCCGCGGAAATGCTGCATGAGCGCCAGCAACTGGAAGATGCCAGCTGGCCCCGGCCGGTCAGCGAAGAGTTCGCCGGCGATCTGGCGGCTGAACCGGAACTGGCGGTCAGCGTTTACGATCTGTCGCAGGCGTTTCAAATGGTGCTGCAGCGCTTTCAGGAACGGCCCCAGCTCGAGATTCTGGCCGAAGACGTCAGCGTCGCCGATGCCCTGCGGCATCTGCACCGGTGCCTGCTGGCCAGCGATCAGCCGTTGAAGGTGCGGGAATTATTTGCCGCCGCCCCCAACCGGCGGGTGCTGGTGACCATGTTTATCGCTCTGTTGGAGCTGGTGCGCCTGCATGCCGTGGTGATTCGCCAGGAGCGTATGTTTGGCGAAATCCTGTTGCGCAAAGATGCGCGTTTTGCCCAGATCATGCCGGCCGTGGAGGATGGAATGCCCGCCGCGGCTTCCCCCGCATCCGCTGGAGAACCCCGTCATGAGTGAGACTAATGCCGAACTCGTCTCCTGTCTGGAGGCCGTGCTTTTTGCCAGCCCCGAACCCGTGGAACCGGAGCGGCTGGCCCAGATGCTGGGCGTGGAAAAAAGCCTGCTGCAGCCAGCCCTCGAGGCGCTTGTGGCCGCCTATGCCGGCGACGAGCGCGGCATCGAAGTGCGGTATGTCGCCGGCGGCTATCGCATGCTGACCAAAGCCCAGCACCATGAATCCGTGCGCAAATTCCTGCGTGGCCTCAAGCCGCCGCTGCGGCTTTCTCTTCCCGCTCTGGAAACGCTGGCGGTCATCGCCTATCGCCAGCCGGTGACCGCGCCCGAAATCAAGGACATTCGCGGTGTGGATGCCAGCGGCGTGCTCAACACTCTGCTCGAAAAAAAGCTCATCACCACCGCCGGCCGCAAAGATGTGGTGGGCAAACCAATCCTGTATCGCACGACCCGCGATTTCCTGCTGCGCTTTGGCCTGGGCGGGTTGAAGGATCTGCCCACCATGAAAGAATTTGAAGAAATGGTCCGGGCCGGCCTGGCGGGCACGGACGGCCTGGAATCCGCACCGGAACCGGCGGCCCAGCCGGAGTTGCCCGGCCTGAATCCAGAACCGGCTCTCGATTCATCCTCACCGGCGCCCGCTCCCGAATCCGCGGAACCCGGAGCCTGAAGCTGCCATGTCCGACCGCATCCAAAAAATCATCGCTCAGGCCGGTCTCGCCAGCCGCCGTCAGGCCGAAACCTGGATCCAGCAGGGCCGGGTCGCGGTCAATGGCGAAACCATCACTCAATTAGGGGCCAAGGCCGATGCCGCCCATGACCGCATTACAGTGGACGGCCAGCTGCTGCGTCCCCGTCAGGGCCCGCAGTATTGGCTGTTTCACAAGCCCCGCGGCGTGGTTTCTACCCTGCGCGATCCCGAGCAGCGTCCGCATCTGGCCCAGTTTCTGCCCAACCGCCGCCGCCTGTTTCCCGCCGGCCGGCTCGATTTTCATTCCGAAGGCCTGATGCTGCTGACCGACGATGGTGAAATAGCCGACCGCATCATGCGGGCGGGAGAAAAATTTCCCAAAACTTACTGGGTAAAAGTGAGCGGCCGTCCCGGCGAAGCCCAGTTGGAGCGGTTGCGGCGCGGCATTCCGCTGGACGGCCGGCGCACCGCGCCGGCCCGCATCGAATGGCTGCGCGAAACCTTGCCCGGCCCGCGGGTTTCTTATGAAAACCCCTGGCTGGAAGTCATTCTGACTGAAGGCCGCAATAACCAGATTCGCCGCATGTTTCTTTCGGCGGGGCATCCGGTGGAGAAATTACGCCGGGTGCGGATCGGGTTTTTGCGCCTGACCGGCCTGGCGCCGGGCCAGTTGCGCGAGTTATCCGCCGAGGAGCAAGCCCGACTTCATCGCGAACTGGAATCGCCGGCCCGGCCGCGCCGGGAACGCCCCAAACCGCCGGCCGCGATGAAAGCCGCGAAACCGGGCCCAGCCTCGAGGAAAACCGCGCCGCCCCCATCCGCCAGCCGGCATGCGCCCTTGCGCCGCCCCGGGTCCAGATCCCGCCTGCGTGCGCCGTCGCGGCGCCGCGAAACCTGATTTATCCTTGTGTCGCGATCCGTTATGACCCATCAAATCACTTCCGCACAGGGTTCATTATTTTGGGAAGAAGACGGCGCCGGCCCGCCCCTGGTCCTGTTGCATGCCTTCCCGCTCGATGCTCGCATGTGGGCCGAAGAGGCCGGGCGCCTGGCCGGCCGCTACCGTGTGTTGCGCCCTTACTGGCGAGGTTGCGATCTACAGACTCGGGCTGAAGATTCCATCCCGAATGTTCAGGATTTGGCTCATAACCAACCTGTAACTCCCGCCGATCTGGCCGAAGATGTGGCTTTGATTCTGCAGGCCGCGCTTGCGGCGCCGGCCATCGCCGTAGGCTGCTCCCTCGGCGGCTATGTGCTGTATAACTTCATGCGCCGGCACGCGGAGCTGGTGCGCGCTTTGGTCATTTGTGATGGCCGTCCGCAGGCCGATCCCGATGGCGGCGCCGCCCGCCGCCAGGCAGATCAGGTCTTGCTGGAGCAAATCCGGGCTCAGGGCCTGGCCGCGGCTCGCGCCGCCTGGTGCGAACGCATGCTGGCCCGCATTCTCGGCCCCTATTCCCAGCGGCAGCGCCCGGAACTGCTCGCCCGCCTGCGCGGCTGGATCAGCCAGCGCTCTTTGGCCGCGGTCCTCCGCCTGAACCAGGGCATGGCGCTGCGGGAAGATGGCTCCGCGGTTCTCGCTGAAATTTCCGTTCCCACCCTGCTGCTGGCGGGCGCCGAGGACGCGCTCTGGCCGGAAAATGAAATGCGGGCCGTTGCGGCGGCCGTTGCCGGCGCGCAAGCGGCGGTGATTCCCCAGGCCGGCCATCTGGCGCCGATCGAAAATCCTGAGGCGTTTCATGATGTGCTGGACCGGTTTCTGCTGGAGTCTGAATTCAAGTAAGCCTCATCAGGGTTGCCTGACTGATTACCTCGACACACAGAATTTCATTTCCTGGAGTAACTGGAATCAGGGCATAATCGATTTGCTCTGCATTCTGGCTCCGTGAATTGAGAATTGCGGAACTACGAACATCATTTTTCGCATCGCCGGCGGACTCTCGATCCGCCGCGCCTCATGCGTCTGCGCCTGATGCTGCTGGGCGCGGGGCTGGCGGGCCTGCTGGCCGCGGCGGGTTGCGGTTCGCCCGCCAAAGCCGTTTGGGTCCAGCCCCCGATGCCTCCGGGCGTCAACTGGGGTGGTCCGGCATCGCCCCCGGCCCACGCCCGGGAAGCCAGCCGCATTCCTTTGCCGGCCGACAGCGAGGTGAACCGGCGGACCCATCTCCGCGTGGGCATGATCTGGCGTGTAGGTACGGCGAGCTTTTACGGATTGCATGAACAGGGGAATTGGACGGCTTCCGGCCAGCGTTTTAACTGGCATAAAATGACGGCCGCGAACCGCACCCTCCCCTTCGGCACGGTTCTGCGAGTCACCGATCTGGCCACCGGCGAGTCGGTCAAGGTGCGCATCAATGACCGCGGTCCATTCTGGCCGCGCCGCATTATAGATCTTTCCGCCGGCGCAGCCCGCCGCATCGGTTTGTATCGCCAGGGGTTAGGCACGGTGCGGCTGCGCATACTGAAGCTGCCGCAGCCCTTGCCGCCGGGGATTTATACCGTCCAGGTGGGGTGGTTTACGCATGACGGCCCGCTCCGCCGCTGCCGCCGCATGATGCGCCGCTACAATCACCAGCCCGTGATCTCGTTCCATTCCCGGGATGGCCGCTGGCTGCGCTACGGCAAGGGCGTCGGTTTGCGGTATGAAGCGGCCGCCCGCCTGGTGCGCAAGCTGCGCCGCCGGCACTATCCGGCGTATATGGTCCGGCTGAATTAATGTATAGCCTGCGGGTATGCGGCCGGCTTGAATGGTTTTTATCCCGGCGGCCAACTCATCGGTCTTCCACCCAGCAGGTGCACATGCAGGTGAAAAACGCTCTGCCCGGCATCGGGCCCGGCGTTGACCACAATGCGGTAGCCGCCGGTTAGCTTGCGTTCCCGCGCCAGTTGCGCGGCCATGCGCTGCAGATAGCCCAGTAATTCGTCGTGCGCGGCCTCCGCCGCATCCATGCCGCTGATGTGCTGTTTGGGTATCAGCAGAATATGCGTGGGCGCGGCCGGGTGAATATCTTCAAATGCGAGAATGCGCGCATCTTCCCAGACTTTGCGGGAAGCAATTTGTCCCGCCGCGATTTTGCAGAATAAGCAATCCATGGAAGCTGAAGCCGTGGCCGTAAATTTCAGGCCGGGGTGGCCGCGCCCTGTTTTTTAAAGGGGGTTTTCAGGTATTGCCGGGCCAGGCTGAGTGCGCCATCGGTATTGTCATGCGTCTGCAGCGCCCGCTCATATTCATTGATGGCGCGGTTGCGCTGGCCGGTTAAATCGAAAATTTTTCCCAGTTGAATGCGGCACCAGACCCGGATCCAGCTTGGCCGCAGGTCGCCGTTCAGGGCGTCCCGGTACTGGTCGGCGGCTCCCTGCCAGTTTTCTTCCTGAAAATCGGCTTCCGCGATGCGGTAATGCGCCAGCGAGCTCAGCGGGTCGACCTTGAGCGCACGTTGATAATATTGGATCGCTTGCGGGAAATCCCCGGCGGAAACATAGTTGTCGCCGCGGGCGATTTCCACCCGGACTTCGATATCGGCATTGGTTTTCAGCAGCCAGTCTTCGGGGTCAATTTCCACCTTGCGCGGGCGCTGCGGGGACGTGATGGAATAAGAACTGGAGCGCCCGTGCACCTGTATGCGCTGGGTCACCGGCGGGCCGTCGGTGACCACCCTCAGATCCACCGGCATATCGAATAAATCCAGGTTCTGCCGGATCCGGCCCACTACGCGAAAGCCTCCGGCATAGAGCCGGTAAACGGTATAGGAATTATGAAACTCCGGCACTCCCGTGCCGTTATACCATTCGGAAAAAAACGGGCTTAAATCTTCGCCGCTGCTTTTCTCCAGTACCTGTTCCAGGTCCGCGGTGGAGGCTGGTTTCCATGCGTACTGGGTCACGAATTGGCGCAGTCCGGCCATCAAGGATTTCTGCCCGAGCTGCCAGCGCAGCATGTGGAAAAGGATGGCGCCTTTATCGTAGGTTAAATCCTGAAAGGCCGGCGAAAACGGGTACATGCTTCCCGTTTGCGCCAGGGAATCATGGCCATAGCTTAACGCTCCGACCATCAAATCGTTGATCACCCGGCGATACGCCCGGGCACCGGACCGAGACTCCACGTAAAGAGCTTCAAAAAATCTGGCTGCGCCATACTGAATCCAGGCATCCGACATGCTGGCCGGGCTGACCAGATTGCCCAGCCATTGCTGGCTGATTTCATCCGTCAGCAGCCGGTCGTTCAATGCCTGGCCAATGCTGCCCCGGCTCAAAAAAATCAGGTTGGGTGAGCTGTAAGAAGGCAGCGAGCCATCCGGAAGTTCGACCAGCAGCAGCGTGTCGGCCGGAGGATTCCCGAGGTCCTGGCTGATAAAACTCGTAATCGAACTGGCCGCTTGCGCGTATTGTTGCACTAAAGCCGCGGGAATCTTCGGGCTGAAGTAAAAGTTGCTGGTCAATCCCCCCAGGTTGAAAGTCTGAGCGTGCAGCGGGGTAATTGCGATGGATCCCGGGAAAGTGGCTTGGGTCTGTTTGTAGGTATAGACAATCTTGTTGTTGTTCACCGCCTGAGCCGTGGGCGAACCACTGGCCAGCAAACCGTATGGCGGAGGCAGTGCGGTGCTGACCGTCATGGTAAAGCGGTTCGTGTTATAACCCACGAGCGGAAACCACTCGCCGGGATACAGCAGAAAACTGCCTTTCGGCCCCACATGAACCGTTTCCAGCCCAGGGATGGGGCTGAGCGCCGCATTCGCCAGCACGCCTTGATAATGAAACGTCAGATAGAGAGTCTGCCCGGCCATGAGCGGGGTGGGAAAATAAACGTTGACCGACGCTCCGGTGCGG
>JAKATS010000043.1 GCA_021818645.1 Acidobacteriota bacterium
CTCGTGGTCCGTTGGGAATATCACGTCGAGAACTTCCTTGGCATGGTTCAATTGGGCTGCCTCAAAATCCTGCTTCGTCGTTTATGAGATGGGTTGTAATCTTATTTTTTAATCCAATCGCCACCGCGCTCTTCTCAATTTTGTACCCAACTTGCCACGCTTGTATCGGCTGGCGAAGAGCTTGTAAGCACAAGTGTACCGCTACTCTGCGCGCCCAACTGAGTGCGGGAAACCAACTGCAGAACCCGTAGCAGAGTTCTATCACCGCCGCTGAAAAGCTAATTTGGAAAAGAGTACATTTAAAGTACACCGCGATTTCATCAACCGCCTGGGGCAGTGTCCAATATTTTCAGCAAAGTATCCATACAACCCTTGTGAACTTTTCAGCCGCGATGCATGCGCCATACAAGCCCCTTCAGATCTCAGGCAAAGATAGATCCAGGGCGGAGCCAGTAAAAAGAAGTTTTTCCATGCTCCTGCTATAGTCGGGAAGATGTCTGAAGCGGACAAAACCCAGACCGCATTTGCGGTGGCGCGGGACGTGCTGCGGATCGAGGCCGAAGCCGTGGCGGCGCTGGAAAGCCGCCTGCAGGAGGGGTTTGCCGCAGCGGTGCGCCTGATCCTCGAATGCCGAGGCCGGGTGGTGGTCACCGGCCTGGGCAAAAGCGGTTTGATCGCGCGCAAGATCGCGGCCACGCTCAACTCCACCGGCGTGCCGGCGCTGTATCTGCATCCGGCCGAGGCGCTGCACGGCGATCTCGGCGCACTGGCCGCCGGCGACGTGGTGATCGCGCTTTCCTACAGTGGAGAAACCGAAGAACTGCTGAAACTGCTGGCCTGGATCCAGCGCCTGGGCCTGCAGCTCATCGCGCTGACCGGAGAGCCGGCCTCCACCCTGGGGCGCAATGCACAAGCCGTGCTCGATGTCAGCGTAGCCCGCGAAGCCTGCCCGCACGGGCTGGCGCCCACCGCCTCGACCACCGCCGCGCTGGCCATGGGCGACGCCCTAGCCATGAGCGTGGCCGCGGCGCGCGGCTTTGCCGCCGCCGATTTTGCCGAGCTGCATCCGGGCGGCCGGCTGGGCCGGCAATTGACGCCGGTGGCGGAGCTGATGCACGCCGGAGAAAAAATTCCCCGTGTGCCGCCCGAGGCGACATTTTCCCAACTGCTCTATGAAATGAGCCGCAAGGGCCTGGGCATGGCCACCGTGGTGGATGAACAGGGAAAATTGCTGGGGCTGATTTCCGACGGCGATCTCCGCCGCCTGCTGGAGCGCCACGGCGCGGCCGCAGTCGAGCTGCGGGCCGCCGATTGCATGACCCCGCGGCCAGTGACCGTACCCGCCACCATGCTGGCGCCCGCCGCCCTGCGTCTGATGGAAACCCGCAGGATCACCAGCCTTCCGGTGCTCGATGCCGAGGGCCGGCTGGCCGGGGTGGTGCATCTGCACGATCTCTGGACCACCGGCATGGTATAGATCGCGATTCGCTTTTATGCGCCTTTCTTCATCGCAACTGCAAGCCCGCGCCCGCCGCATCCGTCTGCTGGTTTTTGATGTGGATGGGGTGCTCACCGACGGCATCATCTGGCTGGTTCCGGCCCTTACGGCCAGGGGCAGGGAAGTGCTGCTGGAAGCCAAGGGCTTCAGCGCCCACGACGGCATCGGGCTGGCGCTGGCCCGCCATGCCGGCCTGCTGACCGGGCTGATCACGCGCCGCAAATCGGCCGCCGTGCAAGCGCGGGCGGAGGCGCTGGGCATGCGCTTTATCCGCCAGGGGGTGATCAACAAGCGCCGCGAAATGCATCAATTGCTCAACGAAGCCGGCGTGGACTGGGCGGAAACCGCCTGCATGGGCGACGACATCATTGACCTGCCGATGATGCGCGGCTGCGGCTTGATGGCCGCGCCCGCCAACGCACGCGCGGAAGTCCGCCAGGCCGCGCACTGGATTTCTCCCTCCGCCGGCGGCCAGGGCGCGGCCCGCGATCTGATCGAGTTCATCCTGAAAGCGCGCCGGCAATGGCAGCCCGCCATGCGGGCGTTTCTGGAAGCGGAATCGGGAACCGGGAACTAAGACGCGTGGAGGACAGCGAGCGCGCACGTGGGCTTGCCCTGCGCGGCGGGGAAAATTAAAATTGAACCAGTTGTGAAATTGCCAGAATCCAATCCGGCCGCGGCCGGCGAAACCGTTCACTCGGCGCTGGCCACACCCGCGCTGAGCCGGCGCGAGCGCGAAATTCTCGACAGCCTGCTGGCGCATTACCTGAGCAGCGGCGAGCCGGTTGCCTCCGGTGCGCTGGTGCGGGAAAATGCCGAGCATCTCAGTTCCGCCTCGATCCGCAACGTGCTGGCGGGGCTGGAGCAGGCCGGCTGGGTGCACCAGCCGCATGCCTCTGCCGGCCGCGTGCCCACACCGCAGGCCATGCGCTACTACGCCGCGCGCTTTGCGCAGCCGCGCCCGCTATCGGCCGCCGACGCCGCCCGCCTGCGCGAAAGCCTCGAGCCGGCCGGCGATTTCCCCGGACTGCTGGCGGCGAGCTGCCGCTTTCTGGCCGATTTCACCCACCAGGCCGCGATCGGCGCCATTACTCGGGAAGATACGCCGGGAATCCGTGAAATCCGCTTTCTGCGGCTGAGCGAACGCCGCGTACTCTCGCTACTGGAAACCACCAGCGGCGCCATCTGGGAGCGGGTCACGCGGGTGCCGGAAAACTATACGCAGGAAGAACTCGACCACGCCGCCCGCTATCTCACCCGCAACTTTCCCGGCTGGACGCTGGAGCACATGCGCCAGGAATTGACCCGCCGCATCAGCGAGGATTCCGCCGCCTACGACCGGCTGCTGGAACGCGTGCTGGTGCTGTATCACTGCGGGGTGCTGGCGGCGCAGCGGCAGGATGTGGTTTTCATGGAGGGCGCGCCGCATCTGGCCGCCCTGATTCAGAGCCAGGATCAACTCGCGGCGGTACTCGCCGCCGTTACCACCAAGGAAACCCTGCTGCAGCTCTTACAGGATCTGCTTGCCGGCGATCCGCCGGCGCATCCGCCCCGGCTGGCGCCGCGGGTGCACATTGGACTCGATCAGGAGCGGCTGGCGGAAGTGGCCCTGGTCTGGGCGCCCTGCCAGTCCGCCGACGGGGCCCGCGGCGCGATTGCCGTGCTGGGCTCCATGCGCATGGATTATCATCAAATGATGGGGGCGATTGAAGCCGTTGAGCACATGATGCTGCAACGGGAATCAGGCAGTTAACCATGGCAGGTCACAAAAATTCCAGCGTGGAAGAAATGCAGCCCAGCCCGGCCGGCCAGGAACCAGCCGGAGAACCGGCGCAGTCCGAAACTCCCACCGCGGCGGAACCTACGGTTCCGGATGCCGTGCGCGAACTGGAAGCCATGCGGCAGGAACGCGACCGGCTGCAGGACCGGCTGCTGCGCGCGCTGGCCGAATTCGACAACTACCGCAAGCGCGTGCAGAAAGAAGCCGGCGAAGCCCGGGTGCAGGGCGCGATTGAAATGACCCGCGCCTTTCTGCCCGCGCTCGACAATTTTACCCGCGCCCGCAACGCCACGGGCGGGGTGGAAGAACTCCGCCAGGGCATTGATCTCATCCTGAAGCAATGGCAGGATGGCGCCCGCCGCGCCGGCCTGGAAGTGATCGCCGCCGAGGGACAGCCCTTTGATCCGCACTGGCATGAGGCGATTGAGACGGTTGAGCGCGACGACGTTCCCGACCACACCGTGGTCGAGGAATTGCAATCCGGCTACCGGCTGCGCGACCGGCTGGTGCGCCCGGCCATGGTCAAAGTGTCGCGAAAGCCCTGGTGAGCCGGCCTTACTTAGATACCTGCGCTTGAGCAGGTTCCGAAATCCGGACATCCATCCATTTTTATGATCGTCTCGAAACGTGATTATTACGAGGTTCTGAACGTCTCGCGCGAGGCCGGCGAGGCCGAGATCAAGTCCGCCTATCGCCGCCTGGCGCTGCAATACCACCCCGACCGCAATCAAGCCAACCCCGAGGCGGAAGAAAAATTCAAGGAAGCATCCGAAGCTTACAGCGTGCTCAGCGATCCGGAAAAACGCGCCCGCTACGACCAGTACGGCCATGCCGGAGTGAACGGCCAGGGCGCGGACATGGGCGATTTCGCCGACATGTTTTCCAGCATTTTCGGCGATTTCTTCAATCTGGATCCGTTTTCCGGACAGCGCCGCCGGCGGGGCGGCGCGCGCGGCGGCGGCGACCTCAAGCTGGACATTCGACTCAGCTTTGAAGAAGCGCTGCAGGGAGTGGAAAAAACTCTCGAGTTTCGCCATCAGGTCGCCTGCACCGACTGCAAAGGCCGCGGCACACTGCATGGCGCAGCGCCCAGCACTTGCGAGCAATGCGGCGGCGCGGGACAAGTGCGCACATCGCAGGGCTTTTTTACCGTCGCCCGCACCTGCCCGGTCTGCCGCGGCGCCGGCCGCATTATCCGCGAAGCCTGCCCGCAATGCCGCGGCCAGGGCCGGATGCAGCAATCGGTGAAGCGCAAAGTCCAGATTCCCGCCGGGGTCGGCGACGGCGCGCAACTGCGCCTTTCCGGCGAAGGCGATGCGGGATACGAAGGCGGCCCCGCCGGCGATCTTTACGTGGTGCTCTCGGTTGAGCCGCACCCGTTTTTCGAGCGCCAGGAGGACGATCTTTACTGCGCCATCGGGTTGACATTCCCGCAGGCCGCATTAGGCTGCGAACTGGAAGTGCCTACCCCCTGGGGCATGGAGAAGGTCAAAGTGCCGGCCGGCATTCAGCCCGGCGCCGAGCTGCCGCCGCTGCGCGGCAAAGGCGTGCCGCGGCTGCAGGGCCGCGGCCGGGGCGATCTGCACGTGCTGGTGCATGTAGAAGTGCCGGGCAAACTCAATTCCGAACAGCGGCAACTGTTGCAGAGACTGCATGAATTGATGCCGCCGGATAATCGGCCGCAGCGGCATAAGTAACTCCAAAGCCCCACATCCTGACCACAGTCAGCTCGGCTTGCGCGTGGCACCCGAAGAGCTAAAGGCCAAGGCCCGAGTTAAGTGGGAACTTTGAGGATCAGATAGACGCCGGCCATGGCGAAGGCGGCATCGGGCGCCCAGGCGGCGATCACTGGCGGCATCTGGTCGAGATTGCCCAGCGCCTGCAGCAGCCCGGCGCTGAACCAATAGCCCATGGCCACGAACAGGGCCAGCATTAATCCGCCCAGCGCGCCCCGGCGGCCCACCGAGAGAGCATAGGGAAAAGCCAGCAGGACCATGATCACGCTGATCAGCGGGTAGGCGATTTTCTGCTCCAACTGCACGCGCAGACCGTTGACATCATAGCCACCGGCGGCCAGCCTGCCGATGTAGCGATGGAGCTGCGCATAGTTCATCTGCGAGGCTTCGGGCGTCCGGGTTTTGAAATACGCGGGGGTGGCGCCGAGGGCGCGAAAGCTGGCGACACGGAAGCGCTGATAGGAGGTGACGCGCGCGCCCCGCAGCCGCCGCTGCCAGCCGTTTTCCAGCACCCAGCCGCGCAGGCGCGCGTCCCAGTAAGCGCTGCGGGCGGCGATTTCGCGGCGCAGGCGGAAATGATGCCGGCTGAAGGCAAAGACCTGAAGCTGGTCGAAGCGGTTGGCGCCGGAATCAAAAAACCGGAAGTAATAGACATGCCCCTGGCGGCCGAAAACCCAGCGATAGGCGGGGCTGCGGAAGGTCTGGGCCGGTCCGCCCTTGATGCGGGCGAGGAGCGAATTTTGCAGCCGGTTGGCGCGGGGCAGCACTGACTGCTCGAGCGCGAACTGGCCCGCCGCCAGCAGCAGCGCCAGCCCCAGCAGGGGCGGCAGCAGCCGGTGCACGCCCACCCCGCAGGCTTTGAGGGCAGTGATTTCGTTGGCTTTCGACATCAGCCCGAAGGCGAGCAGGGTGCCCACCAGCAGGGCCAGCGGCGCGGTCAGATAGAGCATCTGCGGCGTCAGATACAGCAGATAGCGGCCCACCACTGCCAGCGAGATGCGGCTGTGCAGGATATGGCCCAGCAATTCGAAAAAGGTGAAGGCGATGATGAGCAGCAAAAAGCCGCCCAGCACCAGCGCGACAAAGCCCAGCAGTTGGCGCAGGATATAGCCATCGAGCAGGAAGGGCATGAGCGGCGGCCGGCGTCCGGTTCTGCCGGCGCGGCGCCGGAACCAGGCGCCGGCGACATTGCGGCCGGGCCGGCGCCGCAGGCTCCAGGCGGGCAGCGCAAAGGGCAGGCGGCGGCTGGGGACATGGCTGCCGCGCGCCAGCAGCCCGAGGCCGGCAGCGAAAAACAGCAGGTCGGCGCCGCCCACGCCCAACCACGGCGGCAGGCGCCCATGCTGGGCCAAAGCCACGCCGGAAATGAAGAGCACGTAATAGACCACCACCAGCAGCAGGGTCAGGGTATAGCCTGCGGCTTTGCCTTCCTGCCGCCGCGCCAGCCCCAGAGAAATGCCCAGCAAGGGCAGGCATATGCAGGCCAAGGCCAGCGCCAGCCGCCGGTACAATTCAATCCGGTCGGCCAGCCATTGCCGGGAATACAAGCCCCGCAGCAGCGCGCCGGTGGGCAGGGCAGGCGGGTTCAGATGCGGGGGCGCGGCTGCAGGCAAGGGCAGCGGCACGTCGTTGCTGAGGAAGGAGCTGACGACCAGCGCCGCGGGCCGCCGCCGGGAAAGCCGATAACTGATGCCCCGGGCGAGATGCAACTGCAGCGCGCCCGGCCCGTCGGGCACAATCCGGCCCCGCGCCGCCAGCGTCAGCATGGGCGCCTGGGGGTGGGTCATATCGGCGACCAGCACCTGCCGCCACTGGCTTCCGCCCTGCCGCGTATCGCCGACATAGACCACGACTTTGGGAATGCTTTCGATGAAGACCCGCGGGTGCACCGCGTAGGCGATCTGGGAGTTGCGCAACGAAGATTCCAGATCGAGCAGCCGGCGATTGGCCCAGGGGGTGAGCCAGAGGCTGGTGAACAGCGCCAGCGCCGCCGCGCCGAGGAGCACCGACAGCAGCGGACGGACCAGGCGCCAGGTGCTCCAGCCAGTCGCGCGCAGGGCGAGAATTTCGTTGTCCGCCGCCATGCGGCTCAGCCCCGCCAGCAGCCCCACCAGCACCGCCATGGGAATGGTGAAAATCAGCGCGGTGGGCAACAGCAGGGCGACGGCTTCCAGCACCCGGGCCGAGCTGCTTTGCACCACAATCTGCAGCAGCCGGCCCAGATGCCGCAGAAAAATTACGAAGGTAAAGACTCCCAGCCCCAGTCCGGCGTGGGTCAGCACTTCACGCCGCAGATAACGAGGCAGAATCTGCATGATTCATTGTAGAAGCGAACCCTGCGCAGAGCCAGCTTGTGCTGCGCCGGCGATCCCGATGGGAGCATTTCAGGGTCCGTTTTACCACTGGCGACTCCTGGCGTCACCCTATGACGGTCAAAGTGACTAAATACACGTTTGAGCGGAACTGGCTTGGCAGGCGCGAGGTTTGCCGGTATCCTTTCCGTTGGGCGCGGCTTTCATTCCCTATAGGTTGACGCGCACAAATTGAAGGAATTTGAATGATTATCGGCATTCCCAAAGAGATCTATCCGGGTGAGCGCCGCGTGGCACTGACCCCGGCCGCATTGCCCGCGCTGTTGAAAAACGGCTTCGAAGTGCTTATCCAGAAGGACGCAGGGCTGGCCGCCGGTTTTCCCGACGCCGACTATCAGGGGCGCGGAGCCAGAATCGCAGCGACCCGGGAGGAAGTATTCCAGGCCGGCGACATTATCGCCCAGGTGCTGGCCTGGGGCGCGAATGACGTCAATGGCCGCGACGATCTGCCCCTGCTGCGCCGGGGCCAGTACCTCACCGGCTTTCTCCGCCCCTTCGGGGAAAAGGCCACGCTGGAAGCGATCGCGCAGAGCGGCGCCATCGCGCTAGCCCTGGAACTGATGCCGCGCATTACCCGGGCGCAGAGCATGGATGTGCTTTCGTCCATGGCTACCGTGAGCGGCTACAAGGCGGTGCTGCTGGCGGCCCAACTGCTGCCGCGCTTTTTCCCCATGCTCACCACCGCCGCCGGCACGATCACGCCGGCCCGGGTGCTGATCATCGGCGTAGGCGTGGCCGGCCTGCAGGCCATCGCCACCGCCCGCCGGCTGGGCGCCGTGGTGTCAGCCTATGACGTGCGGCCCGCGGTGAAAGAGCAGGTGCAGAGCCTGGGCGCGCGCTTTGTCGAGCTGCCGCTCGAGACCCAGGGGGCGGAAGACAAGCGGGGCTATGCCGTGGCGCAGGACGAGGCCTTTTACCGCAAGCAGCGCGAGCTGCTGGGCAAGGCGGTATCGGAAAGCCATGTGGTGATTACCACCGCCGTGGTGCCCGGCCGCAAGGCACCGATTCTGGTCACAGCCGAGATGGTGAAGGGCATGGCACCGGGCGCGGTGATCGTGGATCTGGCGGCCGAGCGCGGGGGCAACTGCGAACTGACCCAGCCGCGCACCACGGCCGAGGTGCAGGGCGTGCGCATTGTCGGCGAAGTGAACCTGGCCGCCACTGTGCCCCACGACGCCAGCCAGCTTTATGCCCGCAATATCTCGACCTTTCTGCAGCACGCTTTTCCCAAAGGGCAGAATCAGCCCGACTGGAATGACGAGATTCTGCGCGAAACCCTGCTGACCCGCGAAGGCGAAATCGCGCAGCCGCGAATCCGCGAATTTCTCCAACTGCCCCCGCTTCCGGCGGGAGCGGCCAGCGGCGCCCGATGAGTTGAATCGAACATTGCCAAAACGCTTTTTCTGAAGGAGTTTTATGCCTCCCGGCTTCATGGACAACCTCTACGTTTTCGTGCTGGCGGCCTTTCTCGGCTTTGAAGTCATCCGCCGCGTTTCGCCGCTGCTGCACACGCCTTTGATGTCGCTCACCAACGCGCTCGACGCCATTGTGGTGGTGGCCGCGATCATCATCTGCGCCCGCGCCGAGACCACGCTTTCGACCGTGCTCGGCGCCATTGCCGTGGTGGCGGCTTTCAGCAACATGATCGGCGGATTCCTGATCACCGATCGCATGCTGCGCATGTTTAAATCCAGCGGACGTAAAAAATCATGAACGCGCTCGTTTCCCAGCATCTGGCCGATCTGGCCTACGTAATCGCCATCGCCCTGTTCATTCTGGCGCT